>CAZYVW010000029.1:0-8538 GCA_964651645.1 uncultured Candidatus Saccharibacteria bacterium | reverse complement strand
AACATTTGGCGCGCCGCACACAACTTGCACAAGCCCCTTACCGTCGCGGGCCACGTTCTTGGCCGCCTTGCCATCATCAATTTTACAAACATGCAGTTTATCGGCATTTGCGTGCTTAACACACTCCACTACCTTGGCAACGTAAATGCCGTCATAACGTTTGCCCCAGTCAATAACTTCTTCAACGGCACCCAGTTGAGCACCAATTTTTTCTACAAGTTTTTCTGTACCGATTTTGTTTAGCGGAACATCCGACAAATGCTGGGCCAGCTTTACGCTAATTTTCATACCCTGTCTCCGAACTCAGTAATTTCAATGACTTCAACTTCGGGCTCGGCCTCAATATCCGTATATCGCATCCATTTGGGAGTGATTGAGAAATAGACTTGGTCAACACCTTGCGAATATATTTTGGCACCTGGAACTTTTTCAAAATGAGCTTTAAGTCTAGTTTCTAATTCCGTACCTGAAATTAGCTTAGCTGTGCCTTCATACTGAACAGTTGCCGGCTTCTCAAAACCAACCACAACAGCCACTGCTGAGTTTGCCATTAGATTATGGTACTTCCGGCTAGTGTTACTCATGCCTATAAGCAGTTCGTATTTATCATTATGAGAAAATCCAACAGTTGCTGCCTCCGGATTACCTTCAGGAGTAACTGTGGCTATTACACAAGTTTTGGAGGCGTTCATAAGGTTATCTATCTTTTTCATGAAAATTGCCTCAAGAATTCTAGTTTGCCGGAATGGAAATGCCGGACATCTTCTATCCCATATTTCATCATCACCAAGCGGTCTACGCCACCACCCCATGCAAAGCCGGTATACTCATTTGGATCAATCCCGGCCATTTTAAGTACATTGGGGTGAATCATGCCGCAACCTAAGAGCTCAATCCAACCAGACTGAGAACAAATGTTACAGCCCTTCTTCTGGCAAAATGGGCAGCTCATGGCAAACTCAAAACTTGGTTCCGTAAATGGGAAATAGAATGGCTGAGTTTTAATGTCCAGTTCTTGGCCGTAATACTCTTGCAGAAAAGTCTTGAGCGTGGCAATCAAGTTGCCGGCGTGCATGCCTTTGTCTACATAAATGCCCTCGTGTTGGTAAAAAGTGTGTTCATGCCGAGCGTCCAAGTCCTCGTTCCTAAACACGCGGTCCGGTACTAACACGGCGATTGGTTTGCCGATTTCTAAGTTCTTTTTATATTTCTTAAGCAAACGATTTTGCATGGTGCTGGTGTGGGCTGGCGCCACAAACGGGTTGCCGTTTTTGTCTTTTTCTTCAGTCATAAAAGTGTCGTAATCATCACGTGCCGGGTGATCCGGAGGAAAGTTCAAGGTACTGAACATGTGATGCTCATCGTCTAATTGGCGGGATTCAGATATCTCAAAACCCATGCGGTAAAAAATATCGGTAATAACTGCAATCTCGGTCATTAATGGGTGAACACTGCCGTTTTCCGCAGGTAATAATTCTGGCCGCTTGTCGGCAGGAGTGTTTACGTCAAACGGCGCCGTGACATCAATTGGCGCTAATTCTTCTGCCTTGGTTTGCCCTTCAGCAATTAAGTCTTCCAGCTCAGTCTTCAGCTTATTAATCTCTTGGCCAAAGCCGGGGCGTTCAGATTCTTTCAGCATGGGGATTTGGGCGTAGAGTCCGCGCAGTTCAGGCGCCCGCAAAATAGCCGCCTTGTCTTCAGCTTCACTAAGGCGGGCTTTTAGTATTTTTGCAACTTCAGCAATCTGTGAACTTTTATAAGTCATCTATAAATATTATAGCCTAACGCCGGTGTTTTTATACACCGTAGGTAAAGCGTTCGTAATCAATGAGGCCTGTGTCACGGACCTGCTTCAGAGCTTTGGAATATTCCAAAAGTATTTTTAAGCAGTAGTCTGAGCGCTCATTAAGGCTTTTCTCGGTAAACTCGCCTTCGGCGACTGCTGTATCGGCATCCATAACCCGCAAATTCTCTGGACTAACCACATAATGAGTATTTTTAGGTCCAATCATTTTCATTTGAGACAAGGGGTAAGCACCGCCCTTACCATTACTAACGCCAACTAACATAACTGGCTTGTGCCCAAGCAAGTTGAGCGCGTAGTGGAACATGTTGTGCAGGCCAACACTAAACATGCCGTCCCATTCCGGACTAACAAACACGAAGCCTTCAGCTTGTTCAATTTGCGGTTTTAGAGACTGCCAAACTGGCCCTTCTTTGACAGCGGCAGAATCATCAAACAGCGGCAGCTGGCTGGCATGCAAGTCGATTAGGGTAGTTTCTGCTCCCAATTTTTTGAGCTTTTCTACTAAAATATTGGCAACTTTCAAAGATTGGCTGCCTTCCCTGGTACTTCCCGATATAACTGCTATGTTCATCTGTCCATGATAGCATAGGCAGCCAATTGGCAGCGTTATAAATAGACAAACTGTGTAATTTATGTCATGCTTTAGGATTATGATTGTATTCGAGTCTCGAGAAGTCGTACATGGCCCAGATAGCTTTGAAGTTGCGTGCTTAGTTACTCCAGTTTCTGAGATTCAGGATGTGCCTGCAGGTATATCAAAAGATGGCGAAGTTCTGCCGCTAGACCAAGACATTGTTAGTGCATTAGGCCGAGCAATTAAAGATTGCGATGCCTGGGAGCAAGAGGGCTTTGGGGTAGATTGCGCCGTCTTTGGAACCGTGGCTTTAGGAGGGATGTATGTACCTATCTCAGAAGAATTATATAGAACAGGGCTGCATCGAAATTTACATTTTGGAAGGTGGCTTCACAAAGAGGAAATCTTTGGGGCTAGCGAAGAAGCTCAGCTTGTTCAGTTTGGCCGATACAACCAAGGCTTTATTCCAAGACATACGGCAGTTAAGTTGCCTGGCATAAGCGACTCTTATATCCAGAAAATTGGTCATGGGCTACCAATAGCGATAACAAACGCCGAGGATAATTTTTTATTCCAACACACCAATACAGTAGCTACAATGGATGGGATTATGGCAACTCACAACAGTAAAGCTGTACTTATTTACCTATCTCGAAATCCTGAAGAATCCCCAGTCACAACATATCAAAGCGTACCAGGTTAAATAAACAAACCATAAGCTATACTGGTTGTAGTGGAAAACGAGCAGTTATTAACGAACGCCAAAGAAGTTTTAGAAAAAAATCATAAAGGGGGCTATACGGTTCCCGCTGGCGGGCTATACCCACACCAATGGCTGTGGGATAGTTGCTTTATATCTATTGGCCTTAGGCATTACGACATGGAACGTGCTCAAAAGGAAATACTCAGCCTGTTGCGGGGCCAATGGAGCAACGGTATGTTACCGCACATGATTTTTACAGCCGGTGATAGCCATAAATCTGATCAAGATATTTGGCGCAGTTGGGCCAGCCCATATGCCCCAGATAATGTAAGTACCAGCGGCATAACTCAGCCGCCAATGCTAGCTGAGGCAGTCGTAAGGATTGGCGAAAAGTTAAAAACCACTGAGCGCCGCACCTGGTACCAAACTATTTACCCGGCACTAGTTGCCTACCATACTTGGCTATATTCCGAGCGCGATCCACACGGTGAGGGACTAGTACTCCAAATACACCCTTGGGAAACTGGGCTAGACAATACGCCTCCTTGGATATACGAAATGCACCAGCACCAGACACCATTTTGGGTTAAGGTTGTTGACACCCTGCACGCTGATTTTCTGGTAAACCTGTTCCGCAGAGATCGTAAACTAAGTTTGCCTGGCCAGCGGCTTAACGCTTCTGACTCTGTTGCACTATACATAATGCAGCACCGCCTGCGCCGCAGAAACTATGACATCGATAAGGTTTTATCGCACTCGCTACTGGCAATTGAGGACTTGACGTTCAACTGTATATTTATTCGCGCCAACGAGCATTTAACCAAAATTGCAAAAGCTATAAACAAAGAGCTGCCCAAAGAACTGCTATCGCGAATGAAAAAGAGTGAGGACGAGCTAGAGAAACTTTGGGATGCCTATGGCGCTCAGTATTATTCGCGCAATTACGCAACCAATAAACTTATAAAAATCCCGTCTATTGCCACCTTATTGCCACTATATGCCGGCTGTATATCTAAAGAACGCGCTGAGCAGCTGGTAAAGTTGCTTAAAAATACTAACCAATTTAGCCCAAAATTTCCGGTGCCTACAGTACCGATACATGACCCCTACTTTAAACCTCACGGTTATTGGCAAGGGCCCGTTTGGCTGAACACTAACTGGTTGATAATTGACGGGCTGAAGCGCTATGGCTATAAGGACGAAGCAGCCCTGCTGGCTAAGCGCACCTTAGAGATGGTTGGCGAGTCCGGACTATATGAATATTTCAGCCCGCTAGACGGCAGCCCGGCCGGCGCCGAGAACTTCTCCTGGACAGCCGCGTTAACGATTGATTTGCTCCAAGACCAGCCAAAAGCTAAGTAGCTAATCGTCTAGGTCTTCGTTAGGTCGTTCTAGTAATAATGGTTCGACACTAGTATTGCCGCCGGAAATTTTATGAACGTCTTTATCTACCCGGCCGAGTTCTTTATGAGCGCTATTAAAGTGGCCAACCGTTGCCCGCAGAGAATTACCCAGCCGAGCAAAATAACCATCTACGTTTTTAAGATGCTTGCCTAGTTGTTCAACATTTTTTTGGATTTTCTCGGTGTCTTTTTGGATGTCCAGACTACGTAAACCTTGGGCAACTATCTGCAACATGGCGGAAAGTGTGCTGGGCCCAACAATTGTTACGCGCTTTTCTACGGCCGCGTAATGCATAAGATCTCGGCCATTGACGCCACTGGCGCCAATTTTGTTAGCCAGTAAGTCGTAGTAAATTGCCTCGCTTGGGATAAACATCAGGGCTTGTTCCAACGTCTTTTTCTTGGGCAAAATATACTTGGCAGTTTCATCAATCCGCTTTTTGAGGTCTTCCTTGAACTGCTTTTCTAAGGCCGTACGCTGGTCGCCTTTGGCTTCTACTAGCCGGTTATAATTTTCCAAACTAAACTTGCTGTCTATAGGCAGCAGCTTGTCATCTAGCTTAATCACAGCATCCACAATCATGCCTTCGCCTAATGGATATTGCAGTTCATAAGTGCCCGGTGGCAAGAGGTTTTGCAGGATTTGTTCTAAATAAAACTCGCCTAAAACCCCTCGCTGTTTAGGATTGCTAAGCACGTTTTGCAAGACTTTAAGCTCGTCCGTAATGTTCATAACTTGCTTGTTAGACTCGCGCAGTTCCGTCAGGTTCTTGGTGACTTCGGTAATAAGCTTGGTGCTTTCGCCAAACTGTTTTTGCAGGCTGCCGAGCATCATAGCTTGGCCTTTATCTAAGCGCTCCGTCAGTTTGTCTTGCAAACCTTCCTTGAGTTTGTCCACGCTTTCAGAAATATTAGTGATGTTCTGGTTTAGTAATTGGTTTGAAGCGCTGTCGCCACCAGACTTGCCACGTAGAAAAAACCAAGCCATCAAAGCAATCAATACTAAGTTGGCTACACCCAGAACTATCAGAGCTGCAAGCATAGGCTTATTATACCCTGGCTAGACGAATCTGGTGACGGTGAATATAAACAGCGCGCCGAGGACAGTTAGGCCAAGGGTGCGGTATGAGGAATGCTCGCTGTGAGCTTCCGGCAAAATCTCGGCGGCGCCCATATACAGTAAAAAGCCAGCAAAGAAACCCAAGTAAATAATTAGCCCAAGCGGCGAGATATGAAACAGTACAGTAGACAAAGCGCCCAAAACTGGCGCTACAGCATCAAGCAATAACAGCCGAAATGCTCGGCTGCGTTTATTCTTATGGATCGTCATTAGCGTCACAGTGTTCAGTCCATCGGAAAAGTCGTGGGCAATTACGGCAAAGGCCACTGTAAAACCAACAGCGTGACTAACCTGAAAACCGATCCCAATGCCAACACCGTCCAGGAAGCTGTGACCGCTAAGCGCCAGGGCGGAGAGTAGGCCAACCTGAGGGTGATGGTGCACGCCGTACTCTTTCTCTTGGCTCTTATGAAGCAAAATACTCTTTTCAATAATATGGAACAGCAGGAAGGCCACGACCAAACTGACCATCGGCACAATCGGATCAATATTATTCTCGCGTAAAAGGTTAAAGATTTCCGGCAGAACATCAAATGCAACCACGCCAAGCAACACACCGGCCGTAAAGCCCAAGATTCGGTGCATTTTGTCATCGTACCTAAGTGCCGTTAAGCCGCCAAGTAGCGTAGAGAAAAACGTCGAGACAGACAGGATAATCGGTAACATCTTATTAATAGTATCTAACTTCTAGGGCGCAAAAGTAAAGTGCTATCATATTGCTATGGCAGAAATGAACGATGTTGTAGAAGTTTGGCAAAATTATTTGAGCACTGTTCCGGACTGGCAAAAGCTAGTTGAAGGCATTGAACCTAAAGCCAGTACTTGCGGTGATGTTTATGAAATCCCTAACCCGATTGCCAGGCCAAATGAGAGTTTCGCCATCGCCGACATGCGCCAGCTAGAACTATCTGAGCCTCACAAACACACTGGCGGCGAAACAGAAATTTATATTGTCATTCAAGGAACAGGCAGAATTGCCGTCGGCAGCACCGTTGAGGAACTCTTGCCCGGCAGTGTTATTGTCACCCCGCCTGAGACTATCCACATTACCCTACCACTAGCCGACTTAGTTTTGGCAGTTATAAATACTCCGCCTTTTGAATTTAAGAATGTGGTCAATGTTCCAGAAACCGACCCAAGCGCCGCCGAAATGATATCCGCCCTCCGCACGGCCGCCTGAACTGATATACTTTAATCAATGAACTGGATCTCTTATAGCCTTCTGTTGTTCTTTTCGTCCGTGGCACTCTACTTGATTGTCCGCAAATCTGCTCTGGTTAAAATCCCAACTTACATGACTAACCTAGCGATGTTTGCAATACCATTCGTAGCCTATACTGGGCTAGGTTTAGCTGGTAGCCAAAGGTTTGGTGTGTCGTTATGGCAGGCAGTATTTATATTTTTTGTTGCAGTTGCATTTGCATATGGAGGCAATACGGCCTCTCTTAAGGCTATAAGTGTTGCACCAAACCCGGGCTACAGTTTAATGCTATCCAAGAGCTATGTGCTATTTACTACTATTGTGGCTGTACTTTTACTAAATGGCACGTTGTCTGTACGTAAGGCAATAGCAATTCTTTTAATCGTGGGCTTTTCTGCCTTGATCATGGTTAACCGTAAAGGTTCAAAACATGTAGCCAGTAATAGATGGATAAGCCTGTCTTTTGGCGCATTTTTTGCCTGGGGGTTTCTGTCGCTATCCTCCAAATACTTGTTTACTCATGGCGTAGCGACTATACCTTTTCTAATCTATCTTTATGCTATTGTTACAGCTTGCATAATTTTGCGCAGTAAAATAAAACTAAGTACTTTTAAAAATATTGCCCATCGCGACTGGTTACTACTTTTGAGCACTGGTATCTTCTCCACAACTTTTAACTTAGGTCAGTTCGAAGCCATAAAGCTAGCACCCAATGTGGGCTATGTAAACGCGATTAACGCGGCATCTATTTCACTTGTAACTGTCTTTGCAGTAATCCTGTTTAAGGATGAGCTGACCTTCAAGAAAGCCCTCGGTATTGCAGGGGTCACCGCCGGACTTATCTTATTGCTCGTTTGAGTTCAAGTTATCAACTCGAGACTTGGGCAACCATTTTGGTCATGTACTTGGATGCAGTGCTATTAAAAATTTGTCTTGCATTTGGATGCTCAGCTAGGAGCTGTGGCGGAGCGGAAGAAAGCGTATAGGTAATACGCTGACTGAGCACCGCAATAAAGCAACAACGCTGAGCGCCAAAACTGCTGGCGGAGTTTTGGGCCTCGCCCAAAAGCAGGCCGGCAGGGTGCATGGCAAATAAAAATGATTCCGGGGGATAGCCCCGGAATCTACGGAAGCCTCACACTTCCACTCCCAGCATAAGCTCGTTGAGTCGTCGATTCAAGTCTTGTTTTTGGTGAATTTTATAGCTTAAAAAGCGGCTTGAGCCATCTGTTACTAAGTGTTACTACTGCCCAGCCAACGGCAAAACCACCAACGATATCCAGCGGCGCATGGACGCCAAGATTAACTCGCGACAACCCAACCAAAATAATGGACATCCAGGCCAGCCAACGGTATTTACCCGGTATAAACGGCAATAGCGTTAAGGCAATCACCGTAATGGATGTAGTGTGGCCAGAAGGAAAACCAGAACCGGTCGCAAAGTCGTAGGCTTTAACGTGAGGCACCAAAAGGTCCGGGCGCTGACGAGCCACTAAAATTTTACTTAAGGAAGTAATCGAGTGCGCCGCCACGGCATTTAGTAGAAGCAATGCCGACAGCCGTCTTTGTTTCTTAGAATAAAGCGCATAAATCACAACCAAAAGAGCCCAAGCGCTACCAAATTGAGTTATCACAAGGAACAACGGATGTAAAAACGCCGGCCAATTGTATATCTGCCAAAAAATTTTGGTTTCAATTACGCCCATATGATGTCGCACCGCTAAGAAGGT
>CAZYVW010000028.1:0-8903 GCA_964651645.1 uncultured Candidatus Saccharibacteria bacterium | reverse complement strand
GATAATCGGCTTGTCAATAATTGGCAGCATTTCCTTGGGCATAGCTTTGGTCTGCGGCAAAAATCGCGTGCCAAACCCGGCAGCGGCAATTACGGCTTTGCGAACAGGCTTAGACTCCATACTAGTTGACCTCCAGTTGTTTCTTTATAAGTTCTTGGGCTATTTGGGGGTTGGCTTTGCCTAGAGATTTCTTCATGACTTGACCAACCAAGAATTGGGTGGCTTTAGCTTCGCCGTTTTTAACGTCTTCCGCGGCTTGCTGATTTTCCGCAATCACTTCAGTTACAAATTTTTCTATCTCGGCCGAATCAGAGACCTGTATGTAACCCTGTTCGGCGGCGTAAGCTTCAAAATTTTCTGGCATGGTGCCGGTTTTTAGCAGCGCAGTTAGCAGGGATTTAGCGGCCGTAGAGCTGAGTTTGCCAGCTTGAGATAGTGTGTAAGTTTCAGTAAACAATTTCTGGCGCTGGTCATTGTCCTCGGGCAAGCCGGCCTCAGCCTCGCGCCTTAGCGGAATCTCAATGTTCACAAACCAGTTAGCCAAGGCCTTAGCAAACTCCGGCTGACTCAGATTTTCTTCAATTAATCCCAAGTAGATTATCTCGGCCTGTTCGGCTTGGGCTTCGATCAAGGTTGCTGTTTGACTATCATCCAGCCCAAGGCTGACCAACTTGTGGCGCCAAGCCTCTGGCAAGACTGGCAAACTAGTTTTAACTTTGGATAAATAAGCTGCGTCAAGCTCCACCGGTGGCACATCCGGCTCTGGGAAGTAGCGGTAATCCTCGGCCTCTTCTTTAGTCCGCTGACTAAAGGTTTTTTGCTTGGCGTCATCCCAGCCGCGCGTTTCCTGGACGATCTTCTGACCCTTTTCAAGCAGCTCAGTCTGGCGCTTTATCTCATACTCCACGGCCTTTTCTACACTCCGGAAGGAGTTAAGGTTTTTTGTTTCACTGCGCGTACCCAAAGAATCATCCGGACTAACGCTGACGTTGACGTCAAAGCGCATGTTGCCTTGGTACATGTCAGCATCAGAAATATCTAAGTAGCGGACAATTAGGTAGAGTTCCTTGGCGTAGGCTTTGGCCTCTTCTGCCGAATGCATATCCGCCTCGCTGACGATTTCTAGTAGCGGCGTGCCGGCACGATTGAGGTCTACTAGGCTGTAGTCCTTGCCGGCAGGGTGGCTTGATTTACCGGCATCTTCTTCTATTTGAACTCTATTTATACGGACTTTTAATTCTTTCCCAGGCAATTCTACGTAGCCGCCAACCATAATCGGGGCGCTCAATTGGGTAATTTGATAGCCCTTAGGCAGATCCGGGTAAAAGTAATGTTTACGCTCAAAATAGCTACTCTTTTGCGGCTCAACATTTAGCGCAAAGCCCATTTTTGCTGCAAACTCTACGGCTTTTTCATTTAAGACTGGCAAGGCTCCTGGCATACCGAGGTCGATATGACTAATTAGAGTGTTTGGGCTGGCCTCACGTGCGTCGTTACTAACGGCTGAGAATAACTTTGTAGCTGTTTTAAGCTGAACGTGGCACTCAATGCCGATGGTTGGCGTGTATTTCATTTTATTCTAGTGCCCCCAAGTCTTTCAGGGCTTGGCGCAGGCCAAGGAGTGCATCCTTAACCTGGTTCTTACGAAGTTTAAGGCCAGGGTGTAACTCAAGCTGTTTGCGCAGTTTATGGCCGTACCAGGCACCATCATTATCGGTTAAGAGCCGTTGGGCAGAGACCAAACGCTCACCCATACTTTTACCAGCCAACCGCTTGCGCCTGAGTGCTTCATCCAACAGTAAGTCGGCCTGGACGATAGCCTCCGGCCACTGAGTTTTGTCGGCCAGCATGCTTTGAAGTTCTAGCCAGCGGCCGCTGAAGCGCTTGTGTTTAAGCCGGCGCGGCATTTTAAGAAATGCGAACACCAAAAGTACTACTAAAATAAACCCGGCAACCATACCAATCGCTATGTTAGTTAGACTGACGCCAAGGATTGCGGCGAAGCTAGCTATCATGCTAATACCTCGCTAACTTTGCGCGCTGCGTCTAGTAAAGATTTATCTTGTTTCTGCGCGGCCATTAGCTGCAAACCAACTGGTAGGTTATCTGCCTTGCCGGCCGGGATGCTGATTGCCGGGATGCCCACCAGGCTAGCAGCTACAGTCATAATGTCAGCTAAATACATAGCTAGCGGGTCTTTAGCATTCTCGCCAATTTTAAAAGCCGTAGTCGGCGCGGTTGGACCGAGTAAATAATCAACTTGTTTAAAAGCTTCGTTAAATTCATTGATTAGTTTGGTCCGGACTTTGGCGGCTTGCTTGTAATATGCGTCGTAGTAGCCACTACTCAGCACATAGGTGCCAATCATAATCCGGCGCTTGGCTTCTTTGCCAAAACCTTGCTGTCGGCTAAGGCTGTAACTATCCTCCAGCTCATTAGATTCTTTGGCGCTGTGGCCATAATGCTGTCCATCATACCTTGATAAGTTAGAGCTAACTTCCGCCGGCATAATGATGTAATAAGACGCTAGGGATAGAGGTAAAGAAGGCAGACTAATTTCTTTGGTGTCAAAACCAGCGGACTTAAGCTTTTCAATCGCCGCTTCTATAACTTGTTTGACGCCTGGGTCTACACCCTCGCCCATATATTCTTTAACTATGCCGATTTTTTTGGCCGGTTGGCCTTGTTCAGTATAAGCAGTACTGTCGCGCTCAATGGTTGTGCTGTCTAATTTATCTTGGCCGGCCATAACATCTAGTATCAAAGCTAGGTCTTCCACGCTATTTGTAATCGTACCGATGGTATCAGTGCTGCTGGCCATGGCCACCACGCCGGAGCGGGAAATTAGGCCATAGCTAGGCTTGAAGCCAATGCAGCCGGAAAAACTGGCGGGTTGCCGCGACGAGCCGCCGGTGTCGGTGCCTAGGGCAAATGGTGCCATGCCCAAAACAACAGCTACTGCCGAGCCGCCGGATGAGCCACCCGGCACGCGTGAAGTGTCTTGCGGGTTTTTGGTTACATTAAAGTCACTATTTTCGGTACTGCCGCCGTGGCCAAAAGCATCCAGGTTGGCTTTGGCTACGCAGATTGCGCCTTCCGCTTCTAGCCGTTCTATAGACGAGGCTTGGTAAGGTGCTTCAAAACCTTTAAGAATGTTGCTAGCGGCCGTGGTTTCCGACCCTAAAGTCAAAAAGTTATCCTTGGCAATAAACGGAACGCCGGCTAGCCGGCCGAGCGGCTCGCCTTTGGCCACTTTTTCATCGATTTCCTGTGCCCGGGCTTTTGCCCTGTTGGTAATTACTGCAATCACAGCGTTAAAGTCTTTGTTGTCTTCGATTGCTTTAAGGGACTGCTCGACAAGGTCTGTTGCTTTAACCTGACCCTTGCTGACCTTTTCAGCAATAACAGCAATACTATCCCAGGTCATTATCCAACCATCCTGCGGACTTTGAAGTGGTCTTCGTGCTTATCGGGGGCGTTTTTAAGTAGTTCTTCTGGCGTGGTGCCGTAATTCCACTCTTCATCCGGCCGCATGACGTTTTTAAGTCCGGTTACCTGATAAGTCGGCTCCAAACCCGTTACATCGGCCCCTTGCAGCTGCTCAACGTAGGCCAAAATGGCGCTAATTTCACCTTCAAACTGGGCAATTTCTTCGTCGCTGAGACGCAGCCGAGACAGCTTGGCCAATTTTAAGATGTCTTGTTTGGTTAACTTCGCCATTTATCATTCCAGTATATCAAATTACACCTTAAAATTGTGGAAAAAATTACCCCTGGACAAACTTTCGCAACAGGAATACGATAAGGATTAGCGAGATATCTAACAGACAACAAAGGAAACAAAAATGGCAATCCGGGCCGAGGAAATAGGTTCAAGGCAAACTCACAGCCTTGAGCCTATTAGTCGACAAGTCCCAACGGTTGTTCTAAGAGGTAAAGTAGTTGCCGAGGGCAACACTGTAGCTTGGCAAGCCGAGTTTCCTGAAGAGCGCAACTACGAAGGACTTGCTCTAGTGGTACCGGGTTATCGTGGCACAAGTGAGGCTTATGAAGCCTTTTGCCAGAAACTGCCTCAGCGAGGATATAGCTCCCTCAGATATGGTGCAGCAAGAAAAGGTAATCCAACTCATCCACAACGTCTGCATGTTGAAACACTTAAAGCGATTGCCAGTGATCTAGATAACCGTGCTGCTGAGATTCGACGCAAGGTGCCTAACGGCGCCAGTCTGGACCTCGACAGACAATTACTTCTTCCACATTCTATGGGCGGTTTAGCCGCTCCCGGCTACGCTAGCAGCCGCCCTGGCAGCGTTGAAGCTATTGTCAACTTGGCGGCTGTTGGCTATCACCCGATGCAAGCGGATGAATTATTAAGTGGTGTACTGCGCGGTGGCTTTGGCAGCTTAGTGCACGAAGGCCTCCCGGCAGTCAGACGAGGTCATGTCAAAGTGAACCCTAGACTAGTCTTGTCGAGTTTATACCATGCCTACAGCCACCCTTCACAAACGCTCGGAGAAGGAGTCAGCTGCTTGACCGGCAATGTTTTGCATACCACCAAACGATTGCAGGAAGCAGGCGTAGCCATAGGGTATATCGCCTTTGAGCACGATATTTTAGTGCCACCTCATGAAGAAACCCGTCAGCATGTCAGCGAATACGAAGTTATGTTGGGAGCGGGGCACCTTGCCCCCCAGTGCAAGCCGGACGAAGTTGCCGCTGAAGTCATCAGCATGCATGAGAGATTGGTAGATATTTTCTAAAGTTTGGCTCTTATATCGGCGATGATATCGCGGAGTTCCGCGGCTTTTTCAAATTCCAGGTTGGCGCTGGCCAGCTCCATCTGAGCCGTTAAATCCCGGATAAGGTGTTTGTATTCATCCTTTGGTATTTTCTTAAGATCCAGCTTGGCGCGCTTGGCTTCTTCAGGAAGATCTGGACGCAACCCTTTCTCTATAGCCGTGTTGATGCCGGCCGGCGTGATGTTGTGGTCACGATTGTACTTTTCTTGGATGGCGCGGCGGCGGTTAGTCTCGCCAATGGCCCGCTCCATACTGCCGGTTATATGATCGGCGTACATCAGCACCCGGCCGTCAATGTGCCGTGCGGCCCGACCGATGGTTTGGACTAGCGCTTGCTCGCTGCGTAAAAAACCTTCTTTATCAGCATCCAAAATGGCTACTAATGAAACTTCCGGCAAGTCCAACCCCTCACGCAATAAGTTAATACCCACCACTACGTCGTAAACCCCAAGCCGTAAATCACGCAAAATGTCGGTTCTGTCCAAAGTATCTACATCACTGTGCAGATAGGTGACCTTGATGTTCAACTCTTTTAAGTATTCAGTTAGGTCCTCAGACATACGCTTGGTCAAGGTAGTCACTAATACTCTTTGGTGTTTTTCGGTCGTAGCTCTAATTTCTGCTATTAAATCATCAATCTGACCATCAATTGGCCGGACTTCAATATTAGGATCAATTAGGCCAGTCGGGCGAATAACCTGCTGAGCCGGCTTGGGGCTTCTGGATAATTCATAATCGGCCGGAGTAGCACTAACATATACGGCCTTATTAACATGGCGCTCAAATTCCGTGAATGTTAACGGCCGGTTATCTAGTGCGCTAGGTAGCCTAAAACCGTGCTCTACTAGCACTTCTTTGCGTGCGCGGTCGCCGTTGTACATGCCGCGGACTTGCGGGATAGTCATGTGCGACTCATCGACAAACATCAAATAATCATCCGGGAAGTAATCCAGCAGCGTGGCCGGTTGCTCGCCCGGCTCACGGTTGGTTAAGTACCGGCTGTAGTTTTCTATACCTTTTACAAAGCCAGTTTCTTCCAACATTTCCAGGTCAAAGCGCGTGCGCTGTTCTAACCGCTGAGCTTCTAGTAATAAACCCTTTTTCTTAAAGAATTTCAGGCGATCTTGGAGCTCCTCCTCGATAGTACCCAAGGCAACTTTTAGCTTATCAAAGGGCGTTACGTAGTGGCTGGAGGGGAAAATTTTTATAGTCTCAGGCTTGGCTAAAATCTCACCGGTTAACGGGTCAATTTTGGTTATGCGCTCCACTAGGTCACCGTCAAACTCAATCCGGTAGGCTAGCTCCTCGCCAGCCGGGAAAACATCCACCACGTCGCCGCGAACTCTAAACGTGCCGCGGTGAAAGTCGATGTCATTGCGCTGGTATTGAATATCCGTCAGTTGACGCATCAGCTTATCCCGTACCCGCCGAGCACCGCGCTCCACTACAATTGATAGCCCATCATAATCCTCCACCGAGCCAATGCCGTAAATACAGCTAACGCTAGCTACAATCAAAACATCCTTGCGGGACAGTAGGGCGTCAGTTGCCGCGTGGCGCAGTCTATCTATCTCTTCATTAATCTGACTGTCTTTTTCTATATAAGTATCTGAACGCGGAATGTAGGCTTCCGGCTGGTAGTAATCAAAGTAGCTAACAAAATAGTGCACGGCGTTGTCTGGAAAGAAACGTTTAAACTCGGTATACAGCTGGGCGGCTAGAGTTTTGTTGTGGCTCAGAACCAACGTGGGCTTTTGCAGGTTCTGAACAACATTGGCCATCGTAAAAGTTTTGCCGGAGCCAGTCACACCCAGCAGGGTTTGCTCCTTAGTTCCTTTTTGCAATTCTTCTGTCAATTGAGCAATAGCTGAAGGCTGGTCTCCAGTCGGCTTATAGTCTGACACCAATCTAAACTTAGTCATCCTTATATTGTAGCAATTACGGGAAGTTTATTCGTATAACTGATGATACTTTTTGTGGTCTTCGTCGACGAGGTCGGTTAGAAGCTTCAGGACTTCTTCTGGAGTCTCGCCGAAAACCACTAGGCGATGAGTTCGCTCGCCAGCCGCTTTTAGGATTGGTTCAATCTCTGTGCTAATGCCGCCGGCGCCCATCACAAACCCAATTGGCGTATCGGTTTCTACGGCGATGGCGAACTCATGTAGGGTCCCCAAGCGACCACCCAAAGACATAACTGCATCTGACGAGTTAATTAAGAAGCTATCTCGCCCTACATAGTGCATGCCGGAATAAACAATTGTGTCATAAGCCTCGGTTGGTAGGCGGTATTTCATAACGTGCTCTATCTTGCTGGCTGCCGGGCTAATACCAACGCTCATTGTGCCGCCGGCTTTTTTGTAGGCTTCGGCTGCCACATTAGGCAGACCAATTGTGGCACCGGTTAAAAGGCTATGGCCGGCTTTGGCTAGAAGTTGGCCAGTTTGGATAGCCAGCTGCTTACCGTCTTCTACGGCTTTGCCGTTATGCGAACCCGAAACACAGATTTGATAATGCGACCCACTCATCTTAGCTCCAGTCTACCATGGCTTTAGCGGAATCTAACTGAGCGAGGGCTTGGTCTTCAAAAACCGGCTGGCCGAGGTAGCGGCGTAGCAGTTCGTCCCACAGGCTAGAGCGCAAATGCACAAGTGATTGGCCGCCTAATGGCAGCTCATTGTAGTAGTTCAACGCAGTGTCTAGTAGGTTGAAGCTGGTCACACCCCTAGAGTGCAGACTACCAACCCAATCAATGCCCTGCCAGAACTTCAACGCTGGCTCTAACCGAAATAGCTGGTCTTCGGCGCGCTGCCACAGCAAATCCTCGGCTTGGATGTGCGGCTCAAAGGCATCTATTGGTAAACTTTTGGGCGGTTTTTTTGAGTTATTGTGGGTTTGGCCAAAATGACTATGAATTACCCGCCAGTGGATTGGGTGGTCGCCAAGAATGACTGCTTGGGGTTTATCATCTAGCAAAGTAGCCACCAAAATCTCGCCAAAATTTGGTTTGACTTGGTTGAATTTGAAAAGACTGCTATAAAGCCGCAGCTCATTAATGTGGTGGAGAACTAGCGGCAAAGAAACCAGAGTAAGGCCAGAGATTTTTTGTACCGGCAGTGGCAAGAGTACAATGGCGCCGAGCTCGCGTACATCTACAATATTGTGCCGCAAGGCCCGCACATAAGCCTCGGCTAGCTTTTGCCATTTGGCTTTTTTGAGCACCGATATCTCTAGCGGGCGAATTTCAAAATCTCCGGGCTTCAAGCCTTTATAACTTTCAATAAAACGCTTTTGCCAAGCCGGGGTTTCTGTAAAACGTAGAGCTGCAAAAATATCACAAATAGATTCACGCTTAAGCAGCGAATCAATAGAACGATAATTTAGGGCTTTCATCAGCGCCTTGGGCGGCATTTTCTTAAGTAAGCGTTTGGCGCTGCTATGCTTTACCGCCCAGACTTTGGGCAAGCCCAACTTCTCAGCTTGTTTTTTTATAAGTGGCAGAAGTTCGTTAGGGTCTTTAATGTTCTTGCCGCCAATAGCATTGCGCAGAAAACTGTCGTGTAGCTTAGCTAAGCCCAACAACCCTTGGTAAAGCTCATCTTCAGTAGTGTCTGCAGGATCCAGACCCAGCTCCCTCAGTTTGGCAGTCCGCTGCTTATTGATCTCTAAACCCAGACGGACATCGGCACCAGTGTTGCCAGAATGCCGCTCCAGCGACCCAAGCATGTTGCTGAACTGGGGCTCGCGGGCCCCCAAGATATCAGAAATAAGTTTGGACATGGTTTATAGCTTCTCCGGTTTGTACCAGTGCGGTGCTACACGCAGTAATTTGTCGATTTCATGCTCGTCTAACAGCCCCTCACGCGCACCAACGTATTGGACAACGCTCATAGCGTTGATCGGCGCTACTTGCAGAGCGCCTTCAATATTAGAACCTTTGACTAGCTGTGCCACAAACGTCGAGGCAAAGGCGTCGCCGGCACCAGTACGCTCTAGTGGCGGTTTGGGGTCCGGGTAATTGGGCATTTTAAAGCGACCTTCCGGGCCACTGGCATAGGCGCCTTTGGGACCGAGATCGGAAGCGCGTCCTGTAGGGAAACAGTGAACG
>CAZYVW010000027.1:0-9257 GCA_964651645.1 uncultured Candidatus Saccharibacteria bacterium | reverse complement strand
GAAAACCGCTGACAAAGTTTGAACTTTGTTTTGAAGTAGCAATGGCAAAGATACTAAAGTTTGGCAGGTTAGTATCCTCCGCGCAGCATCTGTGCTGGGAAGCAACCAGTACACCTATTAAGCTCTTATCGCTATTGATAAATGTTGTTACTTTATGGATGGTTAGTGGACCGTCGGTTGCTCGATAGAAAGGTTTTAATGCTGTGGTGTACTTAGTGGTTACGTCTAGGCTATTTTGCGTTTCGGTTTTTAGCAAATCTACTAGCTGCTGTTTTTCCTGAGGAGTACTACCTATAGGAACATCGCTGCTATCATCTGTTTTAACATAATCTTCAACGGTACCATCGGTCCAGAAACCAGCTTTACCCAGATCGCCCCCACTTCCAACTATTGTGGAATCAGGTAAGCTAAAGTATTTATGCGTGGCATCACTGTTTTTAAAAGGTTCTGCGTGTTCGTTTTGTAAGTAAATGAACCAAGTACTTGGAGGGACTAAAGTCACAACCATATTTCCGTCTGCTAAGGTTGTAGTCTTGGGGGCTTTTTCATATTTCACCGCGTCGCCGTAGCCTGGTGCTTGAGCTGAGAGAGCAGTCTGATTAGAAGGAGTGCTATTAGCAGCTTTATTATTCTCTAGGCTATGACCGTAGATACCAAAGGCTACCAAAACTAGCACGATAACAATTCCCATTCCTGCTAGAGCTAGCTTCTTTTTATTACCAAGGAAGGCTTTTAGGCGTGTTTGTTTTATCTCAGTAGTCGGCGGGACAGGTTGCTGAGCCGGTGCAGCTGAAACTTCTGGAGGCACTGGTTCTTTTGCTGGTGTGGGAGTGTTTTCGTTTTGGATAGGATCCATAAAGTTTATCCTTATAATTTAGCCTTAGTGTACCCTATACCACTAATGAATAAAAGCAGCCTGCACAGGCAACAAAACCCGAGGTAAAGAGCGTGCTACAATAACCTCAATGAAACTACTTATTACCGAAGAAGACTTGAACGCATATCTAGCAAAAATTAAACGTCCTGGAGAAGACTCATTAGTTGGCGTTTGGGCTGATCATTCTACACCTATCAAGCACAGTCTCATTAAGTACATATTCATTCCTTTCTATTATTTCACCCAAGGGCTTAAAGCAAATAAAGGTTGTATTTTAGCTGCTAGTGATCAGCGTATTCATGTTGGGGAATTTACTAATCTGACTAATCTAACCACACCTTCAAAGACTTTTGACATTGCACTCACTGACGTAGCGACATGCAAAATCAGAAGCGGAGTTATTTTCTTTAGAGTGGATTTTGAGTTAAATGATGGTAGTAAACAAAGTTTTCAAATCCTTCGTAAAACATTGGGGCATCCTACCCATTCAGAACGCACCCAAGCCCTGCTGGCTAAACTGCAGAAATTACCCCAAGCCTAGTAGTCGTATGTGGGCGGTACGTAGCTAGGGTCGTCATAACAAACATCTAAATTGATTGAAACCCGGATGGGTGGATCTGTGTCTTTATCAAGTATTGCTCCGTCAAACTCAACTCCCGCATGCAATCCTTTAATTTCTATGTTGACAGAGCTCACACCCCGCTCGTATTCGCCATCTAAATAATCCCTTAGCGCCTGGATGCTTTTATCTCTGTTCATTGAAGAGTTACTATTAACGAGGCCTGAAATACACCTATATTCTATAGAGCCCCTTTTTAAAGAATGCTCGCCGTATCTAGGATAACTCGGATCGGGAGTAATCTTGAGCGCCTCAATGGTTTCAGACATAAGCGCCTTAGCCTTAGCGTCAGCCTCAGAACCAGAATTAAGTATTTCCACTTTTGATTGGAGATCCTGATGTAGCAATTCTTCCTTACTTAGCGGAAGGGTTTTTCTTGTAAAGACAGCAGCCGACACGGGCAGAAGACAGATAACTGCTACAAGACATAGCAAAAAACGAATACGAATTGAGTCTATGCGGTAGTTACGATTTTTGTTTTTAAGAGCTAGAAGAATAGTAATAAGCAGGATTACTCCAACGTATAGACGGCCAAAATAATATATGCGCTGTGGGGCATAAGTTAAGGTCCCTCCATATCCCACACCACCGGAAAGATCGGCATTGATGTATGCTAATCGCCCGACAACAACCAGTGCCACTAAAGATATGCAGGAGAAAAGTGCAATACGCAGCGGCGTTCTTTTATTCATGCCGGAAAGACTGAAAGCCATAATAGTTATGCTACTACAATAAGCACCAACACCATAGTCATGGATATATCCTAACGAATATATGTGAGCAGAGTGCTAGGAGGCCAGGAGGAGTGAGTGAGCTGTAGGGCTACTACTGCGAAGGAATGACAGACGCCAGCCGACACCGCAATCTGCCACAAGTTTTGCAGAGCTAGGTGCTCTGCACCTAGGCAGGCAAAACGGTATATTTGTTAGGCGATGGCAGGAGCAAGACGGGCAAGATTAAAGCCCACAATAACTTCCTTACTATCATCCGTCTTGGTAACAACAGTAACAGGAACAGTCAAAGCACCAGATAACTCCAAAGCTTCTGCTTGGCGGTGAGGGTGTTCATCTAAATTAACTACGTCGTATTTCATGCCTTTATTGTCCAGCCACTTTTTGACCATGCCGCAGTAAGCGCAGGTGTTGGTAGTAAAGATAGTAACGTTTTTTGTCATCTCTTGCCTTCGTTTTTTGTTATTTTATTGTACTCCGCCTATTGTATATGGTGTCTATGAGGAATTCAACACCCCATATGTTGTGTTAATCACGGAATTTATCCACCATTTCGCCCCTGTTACTGACCGATTTTTACTAATTCTACGTCAAATACCATATCCGCATTCGCCCTAATTCCCTGCGGCGGGTTGGCTCCGTAGGCTTGCTCAGCCGGAATTAGCAGGCGCCGTTTGCCGCCGACTTTCATACCGGGAATGCCTTCAGTCCAGCCAGAGATAACGCCGTTCAGCGGAAATGAGATCGGGTCGCCGCCGTGGATATCTGAGCTGTCAAAAATCTGGCCGTCTGTAGTGTAAGCACCGGTGTATTTGACGGTTACCGTGTCACTAACTTTTACTTCATCGCCCGTGCCGGGTGTTGTATCAATCTTTTGTAAACTATCTACTTTTGCGACTGGTGTGAAATCTTTTAATGCTCCGTACACTTTTTCCTCCGTTATTTGATTAGTTGATGGTTTCTTCTGGTGTAATTGCCACAAAACTGCGGCCGTAGCACTAAGCGATGTGCCTAAGAATAATAATGCCCCTGAGGCTGCCAGAAAACGTTGCTTTTTAGAAGTAGACACTTGCCCTCCAAATTATGATTGAAATTACAGTATACCAGCTGAGGCTACAGTGTTACAGGCTCCTTGGGAAAGCCATGCTTGATGCCTTCAATAATGGCGTGTTGGAGCATCGGCGTACGAAATGGCAAGCCCGTTAAGGTGCGGATTTCCGCCCATTTGGGCGTGTGGATGTTAATACCGATGCGGTTCATCTTGCCTTCTTCAGAATAGTCCTGAATCTCGGCGTCGCCGCCCGGTGCAATCTCGCACAGATAAATATACTGCTTGTTATAAGGCTCTGGGTGGTCTTCATAAAAGACCTGGCGAGAACTAGTAACAACTAGGCCCGTTTCTTCCATGACTTCGCGTTTTAGGGCTTGTTCCAGTTCTTCGCCTTCATTAACCCGACCACCAACCAGCGTAAAGTACTCGCTGCCGTATTTATTGCGGTGCATGACGAGCAACTTACCATCTTTAAAAATAATTGCTCTAACTGCCTTACCCATATATGACTCCTATCCTGCTATCTCAAATTCTTTAAGTTTCTTACGCGACTGTTCAGTCTTTTTGCCCTGCTGAAGTTCAAGTAGCTGGGCATAAATGCCGTCTGTTTTAGCCAGTTCGGTTGGCGTGCCGACCTCGTCAACCATGCCGCCGTGCAGAGTAATGATCTCGTCCACGTGCTGGATGGTGCTCAGACGGTGGGCAATAATAATTGTCGTGCGGCCTTTCATTAGACGTTGTAGGGCCTCCTGGACCATGTGCTCGCTTTTGCTATCCAGGCTGCTGGTGGCCTCGTCCAACACCAGGATTGGTGGATTTTTAAGCAGCGCCCGAGCAATGGCAATTCGCTGTTTTTGGCCGCCAGATAATTTAAGACCGCGCTCGCCAATCTCGGTGTCATAGCCTTTTTCTAGCTTGTTAACAAACTCGTCGGCGTTGGCAGCCTTGGCTGCCGCCACAACTTCAGCATGGGACGCGGAAGGCTTGGCGTAACTAATATTTTCACGGATAGTCCCGCTAAACAGCGCCGGATCCTGGAAGACCACGCCAATGTTTTCCCGGAGCGATTTTTGAGTGACATTGTTAATGTTTTGGCCGTCAATTAAGATTTGGCCGTTTTGCGGTTCGTACAAACGCATTAGCAAGTTGGTAATAGTTGTTTTGCCCTCGCCAGATTCTCCAACCAAGGCTACCTTGGTATCCGGTTTTATGTCCAAGTCTATGTCTTTTAGAACTTGGTTGTGATTATCATAGCTAAAACTAACGCTGCTAAAGTTTATAGCACCATTTTTAACCCGCAAGTTGGAGGCATCTTTGTGGTCAGCAATCTCCGGCTCTAGGTCCATAACCTTAAAGTAGTCCTTGCTGTTGCCAATAACTTGCTGGGTACGGTCTACTAAAAAGCTGATGGTAAATATTGGTATGCGGATTTGCAGGGCATACAAGATTAGTGCCACGGCCTGGCCAGGCGTGAACGCGCCATGAGCCGCCTGAACAAAGATATACATATAGACGCCAAAAAAGATGATGTTTAGCACCAGCCGGCGCTTAATGTCGTTGCTGTGCCAAAGCACCGACTGCGGGCGTTCAATGTCTATAACCTTTTGCTGGCGTTTGCCAAAAACATTTAGCTCGTGCAATTCCTGACGGAAACTTTTAGTTACTTTAATCTGCCCGATAACTTCAGCGAAGCGGCCGGCGGCAATATCTTTATTCTCATTTATTTCAGTCTGGTACTTAAGCCAGCGGCCGCTGGTACGCATTGTCATCCAAATATAAATTGGGTACAGCGTAAATAGCATTACCGCCACGGCTGGGCTGTAATGAAAGACCACCACCAGGGCAAAAACCGTGCCAAACACAAACTGCAAAAAGTTGTTGCTAACCATATTCATAAAGTCGCTTATCTGCTGGGCAGAGCGGTCTAGCCTGTTTATAATTTTGCCGGTTAGCTCCGTGTCAAAATATTTCTGGGGGAGTTTCATTAGGTGCTCGTAATAACGTTCGGCCAATATTTTGTTTAGTTTGTAGCCCATCCTATCGCCCAAGAAACCGCTGAGATTACTAAACAGCGTGTACAGCAGATCAGTCGCAAAAATAATGATGGCGATGATGGCCACATACTTAACGCTGGCGTGGCTGCCTTTGCGCAGTTCATCAATCACCCAGCCAGAAAGCAGAGGTTGCAACAAGGTAAAGAAGCTAATTAAGACTGTGAAGGTGCTGATGGCAAGGTAATAACGCCACAGCTCGCCCGAGAATTTAATAATCCGCCAGATGTGCTTCATAAGGTTTTGCTTCTGTATTTTCTTTGCATTTGAAAGTTTACTCCAAGAGCAAGTCTGCTCGGTTTATTGTGACAAAGCGTATCTAAATGATACGGTGAGAAACAAAAACCGACAAGCTTGCCTTGGAGTAAGGTTGCAGAGCAAAGAACAATACGGAGCAGAACCTACAAGTTGTAGCCACCGCCGCCATAGCCACCGCTGACTTTTTGCCGGCCCTCAAGCAAAATCTCATTAATCTTATCTTGCAATTCGTCACGGGCAGAGCCTTCAAAATTATGCGAAGCTCCAGCTATTTCAAGGCAAGTAATCCCGGGTTTGTCGGTCAACACACTGTAGTCGATACCTTTTAAGACTTCGTCACTGCCGGCGGCAATTACAACAAGCGGCTGTTTAGCCGCGTAGTCTTTTAGCAACTTTTGGGCATCCAGGCTGGCAAACTCTTCAAACAATCCATCAGCCATAACACTGGTGCTGCCGTCGCGCCGCGGGATATGCCACAGCCCGTCTTGGTGCTCTACGCCTGGCTTGGATGTAAAGTACTCGCGGATGCGCTTGCTAATAGCCAGCGGCGGCGCCAGCATAATTATCCGGTGCGGGTTTTTGGGCGCGGCCAAAGCCGCGGACAAACAACCCATAGAATGCCCAACAATAGAAATATCTAAGACATTTGGCTGTTGTTTTACCCAATCAATAACTGTTTTTAGTTTCTTGGCTTGTTCAGACAGTGAAGCTACGAGCGTTTCGTCACCTTTCTCTTGGTTGTAATCAAACATTACGTAGCCTACGTCGTCCGGCAGTTCGTCAGCGATTTCGCTAAACAGCCCGCGGTCATCCCGCCCCACACCAAAACCATGACTAAAAACAACCATCTGCTTGGCCAATATATACTCCGCTGGGATACCTTCAATTTCTGTCTCTGTTGGATTCATAATGTCTCCAAGTATTCTGCTAACCCGTCTTTTTCAACGCTGTTAATTACTAAATCGGCGGCAGCTTTTACTTCCGGTACTGCATTGCCCATCGCTACTTTATAGTCTACGCCATTAAAAAGATGCAGGTCATTGTGACCATCGCCAATCCCAATAGTATTCTTCCTATCTACATTAATAATGTGTAGAAGTTCAGCGATTGCGTGTTCTTTGGTCGCGTTAGCATTGGTTATAAGTATGTCCACAAAGCCCTCCTCACCTGTCATCGAGTGCATCATAACAGACGCGATGCCCTCAATCTGCTTAAGTTGTTCTAGAATAGACGGACCTCTTTTAGCTTCGACAAACGGGTATTCTATTAGATGGACTGGGCCGGTTGGCTTAAATTCAGCAGGAGGAGTGCCTTTCCTCTCAAAATAATCTTCGTAAGAATAGCTATTATGAAGTATGCGGCTCGTATTGTCCGCTTGCAGGATTTTTATAATTTTCTCAACGTCTTCTGGCTCAATATTGCTTTGCCAGATAATCTTTTTACTTAAAGGATTATAAATTTGAGTCCCAGAAGCAATTACAGCCGGGTCTTTTAGCTCCAAGGCTTCTAGTACCTCCGCTGCAAATGGTTGCGATCTCCCCGTGGCAGCGCATAAGTAGTAGCCTGTTTCTGCTTTTCTCATAGCCGCTACTGTGCGCTTACTTGGTAGCCTAACGCCTGGTGTATCAACAGCTGTGCCATCTAGATCAAAAATAATGGCTTTGGATTTCATTTACAGTCTTTCGGCGCCGAACTTTTCCTGTGCGGCGGCCGCTACTTCGTCTAGCAATTTGTTAACCTCTTCAGTTACTAAAGTTTTCTCGTACGAGGCAATGGTTAGCCTGAGCGTGATGTTTTTAGAGTCTTCAGCCTTTTGGTAAATATCAACTGGCGAAAGGTTGGCTAGCGTATTTTCCGGCTTAATCTCGGCAATTTTTTCTTTAACTAGGCTATAAAGCTCGCTGTAAGCAAGACTGGCCGGAACTTTTAGCGATATGTCCTGTTCTACTTTGGGGAATTTTGGCAGCGGCGTGTAGTCATGTTGGTTTGCCTCAACGATGCCTAGATTTAACTCAAATCCGGCGGTGTGCTCTGGCAGCTTCAGCGCTCTGCGCACGGCTGGCTTGAACTCACCAACTACTCCCCAAATTTGGTCGTCTTTGACTATTACGGCTGAGCGCTTAGGCTCATATGGCGCGGTTAACTGTTTGCCCCATTCGTCTTTACTAAGATCAAATTCATTAAGCGGCATTAGGCTAGGTTCTAAAATAATTTGCTCTAGGTACTTGCGAGCTTGGTAGTATGCGGCTCCAGTTTGCATTTTTTCGTCGTAAGTAACGACTAAGCTCAGGTGGTTGTCTTCCAGCGGGATATTGGGTTCGTCTTCTTCCCACTCGTCTTTGTAGTGGACTTTGCCTAGCTCAAACAGAGCAAATTCGTTGTAGCCAGCCCTGGCGTTCATATGGACTTTGTCTAGTAAACTTGGCGTTAATCCCGTCCGGTAATATTGCAGATCAGGGCTAAGCGCGTTACTGAGTTTAAAGGCGTGTTTTTTGTCTTGCCCGGTTTTTTCTATAAGGTCTCCATGGACAAAACTGTAGGTTAAGACCTCGTTGGCACCAGCTTTGGCTAAGCCGGCGCGGATTTGCTTTTTGAGCTCCATCAGCTCGTTTTTGGGCGCCGGCGTAATGTCGCGCTGCGGCAAAACTAGCGGCAAGTGGTCGTAACCGTACAGCCGCCCAACTTCCTCTACTATGTCTTCTGGTATTTCTATGTCAGTGCGCCAAAATGGTGGCTTAACATGTAGACGGTTTTTGTCGGCTGGGACAGCTTTGATGGTGAACTCTACGTTTTCTAACAGTTTAGCAATTTCTTTAAGACTTAGTTTTAGGCCTAGACGTTCATTAATAAACTGAGCCGTGATTGTAATAATAGCCGGTTCACTAAGTGTGCCATGAACATCCTGGACTTTGCTTGCTACTTCTCCCCCCGCAGTTTGCAGGAGATCTTGGAGAGCACGAGCAAGAACTTTATCGTTTTGCCAAGGCGATTGGCCTTTGTTAAACCTACTAACGGCATCTGTAAATAAGCCGTACTTCATGCTGGTGCGGCGGATAGAATACATATCAAAAGTTGCGCATTCCAACACTATATTTTTGGTGTTTTCATCCACTTCCGTATCTGCGCCGCCCATTACACCGCCAATACCCACTGGCTTGTCGCCAGATGTAATCAAAACTGTGGAATCATCATCAAAAGTTAGGGTTTTGCCATTAAGTAGCTTTAGCTTCTCGCCTTTTTTGGATTTTCTGGCTTCTAAGCTTAGAGTTTTTTGACCGCTAACTGCCAGTAGTTTGTCGGCGTCGTAAGCATGCATTGGCTGGGCCGTCATAATCATGAAATTATTGGTGATGTCGACAATATTGCTAATTGGCCGTATGCCTACGCGCGTCAAAGTTGCTTGCAGCCAGGCTGGGCTTGGGCCAACTTTTACATCTTTTATCGCTACGGCCATAAACCTAGGAACTAGTTTTTTATCTTCAACCTTAACCTGCAACGGTAGGTCATTACCTTCAACAATATTGACTGGCTTTAAATACCAACGATGGCTTTTAAACTTCAGGTGCTGGATACCAACCAGTTCGCGGGCTACACCTATGTGGCCAAAACAATCTGGGCGGTGGGTGAACATCTTGTTTTCAACATCAATTACCACGTCATCCAGGTCGTA
>CAZYVW010000026.1:0-9402 GCA_964651645.1 uncultured Candidatus Saccharibacteria bacterium | reverse complement strand
TCCCATCATCATTAAAGTTGCGCCGCCAGCTGTGCCCTTAAATACCACCAAAGTTGCTGCGGCTGTTCTGGCTGTCGTCCAAGAAATGGTGGTAGATTGGGCAGCGGTTACTGAAAGTGGTTTGACGGCTGGCACCATCCTGGTCGAGGCAGCAGTATATTCAATATCATAAGAGTTAGTAGAGGTTGGGGCGGATGTAGTGCTGTTCATGTTAACCGATGCAATTGCCAGTGCGGTGGCAACAGAGTTAGATGGAGAGGAGCCATTTGTGCTTAGCGTAGTTACAGCCCCAGCGCTGTTGTTACTATCAGTAACGTCAAGTACTGGTGTCCCTGTAAAACCACTAAATTCCCAGGCAAAAAACTCTACGTTTGGCGTATTAGTCCAACTAGCCGATACGCTGGTTTCGGTGCCATCAGCGATTTTATAAAATAGGTAGTTGACCACTGTGTTAGTCGTAGTCACAGCCTGGGTCCAACCCGTTGGTGGCGTTAGCGTACCAGGAGCAGATGTAAATGATAGCGCAAGTGCAAGCAGGTTTCCGGACACAGTTGTAAATGGATAATTGGCACTTATGGTGCTAACTGCAAGCCCAGTCGTTGCCATGCTTTGGCGTCTTTGGATAGTGTCAGGCGCAGTAGCATGAACATTAAGGCTAGTCCCGCCAGCGCTAGAGTTTGCACCAGCGTAAAAAGTGTAGGCATTGTTTACCTTGACGTCAGTAACTGTCAGGTAATCACAGCTCCAAACGCCCGTCCCGCCTTTTTGGAGGGCAGTTGTTGTACTGCCGCCTGTTGTCGAGCTAATAGTCATTAGCTTGCCCGAAGTACCGTTAATATTTAAGTTATTAATGGTCTGGGTCGTGGCATTAGTAAGAGACAAAGTTCGGGCATTGGTGACATCCGAAAAACTAAAAGTATCAAATGTGTTACTTCCAGAGACAATCAGCGAACCGGTTGACCCAGCCACAGTGTAAGTAACGATGTTATAGGTCAGTCCACCGCCGGCAAATGTCTTACCTGTTGCGGATACATCAGTTATAGCAATGGTGGAGCCAGTGCTATTAAGGGTTAGTCCCGTTGTTGTGACGGCCGTCCAAACAGTGGTGGTCCCGGCGCATGTCCATATGCCAGTGCCCATTGTTAAGCTGCGGGTTGCAGTTTGAGAACTGCCACCAATATCTGTCTTGCCAGTACTGGTGTTAAAATTGTTGGCGTTATAGGTACCTTGAAATAACAAGAATGTGTCGTTAACCGTTGTTCCCATTAGTAAGGCAGTTTGCTGAGTAAAAGTTCCGCCGGCCGATAATATCTGTATTTGGCCATTTAGTGTGCCGGTTGGCGGAGTAAAGTTGTGGCTGCCACGGCCACAAAGAATTACAGGTAACCAGTTGCTGGTGCTTATAGTCGTAATCCTACTCATATCCACCAGGCCGTAGAAGTTACATTTAAAGCTGGCAGCCGGTCGAGCGCAGTTTATCGTCCAGCTTGTCATGGCTGACATTTGAAAGCTAACGCACATATTGCGCATATCAAACTGTATACCAGTGCGGTTTGTAGACAGCGAGCTGTTATCAAAAATTACCGTATCCTGTGCAAGCGGCACCGTTGCGCCCGATGATCCACCAGAGCTAGTAGACCAACTTGTCGTGGCAGACCACAAGGAGTTGTTGGCATTGCCTACCCAGTACCTATTAACACCCGTGCCACCATTTGATGTGCCGGTATTGGTAGTAAAAGTAATCCCGCTGTTGCCTAAACAATCGCCGAGTGATGCTCCAGTCCAAGGCGTAGAGCCGGATGCCGTAATATCCTGGAAATCTACGTTACTTAGAGAGGGTGGGTTAGATACGGTCAAGGTATTAGCTGTTCCTAGCACACTGGACAATATAAAATGCCGGTTTGTTAAGGAGTTGCCAGTTATTGTTAGTGTGCCTGTAATAGTCTGGTTGCCACCGATAAGACAGCTATCGGTTTTAGACGCAGTGTTAGTAATTGTAAGGTTGTTAAAGCTAGCTGTACCCAGGACTTGGACTATGCCAGAGCCCGACATTGTCAGGTTGTTAAAGGTTTTGGAGCTACCAGATGTACCGGCAACGTTCCAAATTGCTCCTGCCCCACTACATGTAATGGCTGAAGTATTGGCGGTAACACTCAGGCCGGTTGTATTAGCCAAGCTCCAAACTGTTGTGTTTGCTCCAGTCATTGTTACTGTAGCTGCCCCAAAAGTCAGACTTCGTGTGTTCCCGTTGCTACTGACAAATGTATTCCAGGAAACAGTTTGACCATTTAAATCTAAAGACCCTTGAGTATGTGTAACAGAACTATTCCCAGCAGCTGTGTGAACAGTGCCCACAGCGCCACCATTAACATACTGATAACCCGAGGTTGTAGCGGCACTAAACGAAACTGAACCAGTTGATTTTCCGGCAAAATCTACCGTTTGAGTAGTTGAGGCTACAGTTGAGGTAAAGGCAGTTGTCCCCCCAGTGTTGGAGTAGGTCATACCTGTAACAAATTTAAGGGCAACATTGGATACTTGAGCCGTAGTCGTGCCAATCGTAAGTGTAAATGCGCCGTGAGAGAATGTTCCAGTGTAACCAGTAAAGTCAGCCGAGCGACAAACGCTGGCCGCGCCAATAGTTACGTTACCGGAAGCAACCGTAAACAGGGCATCATCACCAGCCCCGGGCTTAGTACCGCCAACCCACGAAGCGTTGGTTTCCCAGTTTCCGGCGCCGGCGCCAAAGGTAATGACAGCCATTAGATTAGATTGGCTTCCCCTTAATTACAATCGCCGAGCTTTTTTTACCAACTATTGAGCTGGCTTTTGTGGGGTCTGTTATCAGGCTACCGTCAGAATGCATCGGCAGTGAGGTTAGGGATGTGGTACCGCATTTGCAGGTCCATTCAATAATAGGATGGTCGGCCGATACTAGATTTTCCTTGTTACAGTTTGCGCAGATTAGTTTGTAGATCATGCCATCATCCTATGTATTCTTAATAAATTGGGCAGTTACTTTTAACGAAGCAATAGAGGTAACTGTTTTTAGTTTCCAGGTATTGCCGGCAGTAACCATTTTGAATGGTGTTGTAAAGACTGCTCCCCTAGTATCACCGGCTGGTACATGAAACACAGCTCGGATGGTAGTACCGTCATCATCCAGTAGTTGAACCTCAGACGCTGTAGCTGAGATATTGGTCAACACAAGCGATGTCAGGTCCAAGAAGGTTGAGCCTACGCCGGTGACAATGATTGTAGCTACCGTACTGGAAGTAATTGTTGTTACCTGGTCGCCAACTAGATCTCTAATTGCCGGTACGACTACTTGTTTACCTAACTTATCAAACAGGGCGTTAACGCGCTGGCCGTCGGTTACGGCGCTAGGGTTAGCCGTTTTGCCAACGCCACCAATCTTAACTGGGTTACCAGCATCGGATGAGCCGTTTGCCGTGTCACCACCGATTGCTTGCGAACCAGTAACTCCAGAGGTAATTGCGGTGCCGCCAGCGACCTGCGCAAGATTAACGCTGGCATTGGATTGGATGTTAAACGTACCACTACCGGCATTGGCGGTAACTGTTCCATCTACAGTTAATGAACCGCCATTGTCTGTTACCGGTACAGCTACGCTTGAGGCATCTACCTTCCAGGCAGTGGTGTTGGCTGTGTTGCCGGGTTGGACGGTCCAGGTTCCGGATTGGGTGGCGCCTACTGTGCCGCTGACTGTCTGGCTATCATAACTCGTATCCCCGGTTACGGTGTCGTAATCTATCCTTAACTTGTCGGTGTTGGCTTCTCCGCCTTGGAGTGTAGATAGGGTAATGACGTTGTTGCTGGAAACAGCTGCGGTGGCCAAGCTACTGTCTGCAAAGTTGTATAGGATCTTATTGGTCGTCGTATCAGTAATAAGAGCAAGGCGTTCCAGCAGCACCGGCTGGCCACCACTGAAGTCAGACAGTGTGATTGTCCGAGCTGCAGCGTTGAACGCGTAGTTCTTAATTACTTGTTTCATGGCTTAACCTTCTTTGGTTTTGAAATTTTATGGCTGGCCACTGCTGCTTGCCACTGTTTTATCTGTTTATCAGTCGGGGCGTGCTTGTCTTCAAAGTAAGCGGCAACAGCATGGATAACTGGTAGGTCTTTTTTAGCCTCATCTTGGCCAACCAGCTTACCCTTCACCTCAACCGCCAGATAACCGCTAGTACCAGCCAAGTTAGGGAATGTGGATTTAGTGAGAAGCTTAAACTCAGTGGCATCATCAACTCCTATTGGTAAGCGTGCAAGTATAGTAATCATGTTATGCCTTCACCTTCGTGATTACATATGACTGAATATGGGTGTTGTAGTTCGGTGCGTCATCAATCGGTTGTTTTACTCGGAATTTCAAATCTTTGCCCGCAGATAAATCTTCTGTGGCGGCCACTCCGTCACTGGTGTAGGTAAAGTTAACGGCTATCTGCGCGTTATCGGTCCCAACCATTATGCCTTCGCTTGAACAAAGTTGTTGTGGAGAGCCACCGACAGCTTTAACGACCACATAAAACCTAAAGAAACCAGATCTGCGGTATGGATTCCCAGGGTTAGTCGAAAAGTAATATGGGCTGGTATCGTACAAAGTTGTACTACCAAGCACCAGCTGGAACCTAGGCATGTAACTATATTGTTCCGCTGCGGTTAGCAGCCAATCCCATGGGATGTAAACCTCAATGCGGTCACCAACTGCCAGGTCTGTAGGCAATGTATAGGTAACAGCATCTACCCAGTTATCATCAGTTATTGCCACCTGCGTTTCGCTGTGAGCCAGGATTGTAGAAGTTGCCCCGCCACTGCCAAGCGCGTCAACCGTACCGTCTGTTCGGCGCCATTTTAGGACACCGCTTTCGGAGTACAAGACACCGCCGCCCGATGGGTTAGTTGTAGGTGCCGTGCTTGCGTCTTTAAGCCCAACTACGCCTACGCCCGAACCAAACTGGCTTGGCGTGTTAAGCCCAAGGTTACCGTTTTTAATGACAGTTAGGGCATTGGCCTTATGCGAGGAGTCAGCACCAATGCCCACCTCTAACACAGAGTCCGTAGCAACCCAACTGCTGCCCGTACCCCCACCGACATTAAATTGCCCGATGGATAGGTTGGCATAAGAATCAGCAGTGGTAGACAAGCCCATGCTGGTAGAAATCTGACCATTTGCTCGTGTGTCATAACCAAATGCGGTGGCCAAAAGGCTGGTGGCCTGGCTATAGTTACCAAGTGCTAACGAATATTGGCCAGATGCCACAGTTGATACCCCAAAAGCTGTAGAATCATCACCCGAAGCAATTGTTTGATTGCCAAAGGCTGATGAGTACGGTCCCGATGCCGTAGTACCATTGCCCAGGGCAACAGAGTATGTCCCAACATTTGCATCGTTCCACTCTGAACCTAAGGCATTGCCTGCCCTAAAGGCAGCTTTGCGTGGGTACCACATCATGCGGGCACCCGCACCCAGATTTGGTTCCGTCCAATCACTTCCAAACGTACCAGTTGCCAGTAGGCCGCCGTCGGACTTCAGCATATTTGTTCCGGTGCGGTAGAGAGTAGTATCCGGCGTCGCGCTGCCGCTTCCCCACTCCAGCTTGCCATCGGCATTAACAACAATTCGCAGCTGCGTGTCACCAGTAACGTCAAAGGTTATGCCGTCATCACCAGCCGCCGCGAAAGTATGATCCAGCGGATAACTAGTGCTGCTGGTTGCGGCAATTGCAATGTTCTGGCCGGACTGAGTCAAGCTTATGTTTGCACCTTCCGAAATTGTGACGTCGCCCTTAAGCCCGGCACTGCCGTTTTTAGCGAAGGTTGTTACTGGTCGTTTAGAAATAGGCATTATGAGTACTCCGTAATTCTGGCGGCGCCGGTGCTGTCCGCCGACCATATGCCATCAATCCGTCCGGTATAGCCGTAAGGCGCTTCCCAATATTCATCGGTGTAGAGTTTGGCGGTGTAGTCGGTAGTGGAAGCAGTCGTGCCGGTCTTGATGTACAGAGTTGCCGAAGAATCATTAAATATGCTCGCGCCGAGACGGCTGGCATTGGATGATAAGAGCGTTGTAGACGAGTTGGTGTCGTTAACGCTAGAGGTTGTCCCGGTAGTAGACCGGGTTTCTTTGGTTGCAAACGTACCGGTGCCGGCATTGGCGGTAACTGTTCCATCTACAGTTAATGAACCGCCATTGTCTGTTACCGGTACAGCTACGCTTGAGGCATCTACCTTCCAGGCAGTGGTGTTGGCTGTGTTGCCGGGTTGGACGGTCCAGGTTCCGGATTGGGTGGCGCCTACTGTGCCGCTGACTGTTTGTGTGCCACCGCTCGTAACTTTTAGGTTGCCGCTACTATCCAGCTGCAGATCACCGCGCTGGCCGTCGGTAAGAGTCGGCGCTGAGGAGTTGTAGCGGCCACCAACTTTGACTGGGTTGCCGGAATCACTAGCACCAGACGCCACATTACCTTGGGCTTTAAGATTGCCTCCAGTTAATGTCGCGTCTAGAGCTAGGCCATTAGTTGTGCCAATGTTAGAAGTTACTGTGCCGCTGACTGGCTGAGTTACACCAGAGCCATCTACCAGTAGCCGCGTAGAAGTAACCGTTAGGTTGGATGGCAGTTTGGTATCAATTGAGCCTAGGGACGTATTGCCAGTGTCTTGTTTGGCAGCCGTGGCGGCGCCAGAGGCTAAGACTGGCGTGTCATAAGCTGTGTCGCCGGTTACGGTGTCGTAATCTATCCTTAACTTGTCGGTGTTGGCTTCTCCGCCTTGGAGTGTAGATAGGGTAATGACGTTGTTGCTGGAAACAGCTGCGGTGGCCAAGCTACTGTCTGCAAAGTTGTATAGGATCTTATTGGTCGTCGTATCAGTAATAAGAGCAAGGCGTTCCAGCAGCACCGGCTGGCCACCACTGAAGTCAGACAGTGTGATTGTCCGAGCTGCAGCGTTGAACGCGTAGTTCTTAATTACTTGTTTCATAGGGCAACCGCCATGGCCACAACAAAGCCTTTATCAGTTTTAGACACAATCGAGGCATTAACATAGGTCTTAACTGCCTTTTGGGATGGAATCTTGGTGTCAGAATTAGCCGCCAAGGTTCCGTCGGTATCCAGGTCAGAGGCCTTCAGCTGAGCATCGTTGGTTACATTGCTAAGCCCAACGTCACTCTTAGTAATTCCGGTTGGGCTGTTGATGATCGGCGCAGTTAAAGTCTTGTTGGTCAGGGTTTGGGAATCAGTCGTGCCAACAATCGCTCCGCTTGGTGCCGCAACCGTAGACAGCACGCCGCTAGTTAGTACGGCTATGCCGCTACTAGTCGCCCGCTTTAAGGTCTTGCCTCCGGTGCCGCTGAATAGTGCTACCTCACTGTCTACGGAGCTGCTGGTATTGGTGCTGGCATCACCGCCGGTAGCGGCTGGTGCCCACTTCAGGCCCGTAGTTTGTGTGGAGTCGGCCGTTAGTATTTGGCCATCAGCGCCTACCCCCAGCCGGGCAATAGTACTGGCAGCTGTGGCTACTAGTAAGTCGCCTTTGGCTGTTGCGGTAGATTTATCTAGCTTGCCGCCAAGGCCTGGGACTGTTGGGCTGGCAGCCGTACCACCAAGGTCGCCAGCTAGTTGGATGACACCCTTAGTACCAGCAGCGGCATCAGGCACAGCAAGACTAATGTCCATCTTGTTGCCAATTGAGTCGTCAGTAAATGTCAGGCTAATGTTGCCACCTTCAACCATGTTGAGGCGCTTGCGGGTGCCTTGCAGCGTCCCGGCTTTGGCAAATTCTAGGCGCTGCGTGGTAGTGTCGGCTACGACGCTTAGAGTCCTGTCGGCCGTCAGGTCGCCGCCGCCGGTTAGGCCGGTGCCACTATTGATTGCCCGAGACGTATTAACTTTTGTACTCAAGGCTGGGACGGTTGGTAGGTCGGCCGTACCAGACAGGTCGCCGGCCAGTTTGATTATGCCCTTTGTAGTAGTGGTCGCGTCGGAAGCGCCACCGGAAACCGTTGCCCAGGTTTGGTCGCCGCGCAGGAAGGTCGCCGCGCTGGCCGTGCCGCTAGCTAGTTGGCCAGTTGCTACAAACCCTCCGCCATCCAGCCCGGCATAGCCGCCGGCTACACCCTTGTTGGAAGACTGTTCAGAACCACTGATTAGACTAGCTTTTTTGAGCGTGCCGTCAGGGTTATGCTCGACTTCCATGAACTCGTTTAAGATTTGTCCCCATGTGCCATTATCTGCACCGGGGATTGGTAGTCTTGCCATTATGCCTTTCTCCTTTCTTTATTTGTTTGCCACAACTGCTCAAAGACCGCCTGGAAACTTCCAGCCAGCACTTGGTTATGGACAACTTTTACGAACAATTTCGGTGAGGCGGTAATTAGTGCCACGTTATCAGCAAAAATTATCGCCCCGCCGGTCTTAGATTTCTGAGGAGTAAAGTTTAATTCAAGGCCACCTTGGGCAAGTTCCTTAATTAGAGGCAAGGTCTTTAATGATTCATGGAAGATAGCCCTAGTTGGCCGCTGGGCTCCGCGGCTTATTACAATCTGTTTTAGCAGAGCCATGGCATCGCTGCTGCCGCTCATCTGGCTGTCGACAATAACGTCGACGCTGGAGCTGACACCGGTCAGTTCTTTAATAACTCCACTGTACTTCCTGATGCTCTCGGTTTGAGCACTAGCGGCCTTCTCTCGGCCAGCCTTAAAGTCTTCTTCCAGCCCCGGCAGTATAGCTTCCAGGGTTTGGCGGCTGGCTTGTAGTCGCTTCTCTTCCGCTTCCAACCGCTGTTTTAAAACGCTCGGGCTGGCGGCCGTGAACTTCTTTACACCAGAGTTTTCTGTGGCGAGAGCCAGCTTTTCTTCAATTAGTTTAGTCAGCACCATGTAGGTGTTGGTACGACTTTCTTTTAAAGCCGCGGAAATTTTAGATGCTCCAAGACTACCTTCTTTCAATAGAAAGAGGTAGAACTTGGTCTCTTTAGTACTGAGGCCGAGCCGGGTTAAAGCGGACTCCATGACAGTAATAGTACAGCTGATTTATTAAATTGTCAGTATTTTATTGACAATTACTTCATTTGTACAAGTACATGTTCTATATTTTTTGACAGTTCTTATATTTAAACAATTGTGTCATTTTTATTTTGACACTCTTATTTACTTACCGTCTCTCCCACTCTTTAGGAAGTTGCAGCAAAACCTCAAGAAAAACTAGGCCGCTGGAGTACTGTTGTCGTTTTTGTTTTGTTTCTTCTTTTTAACCATACGAATAAACAGGGCTGTAAAGATAATGGCCGCGGCCAAGGCAACGGCGGTAGCAATACCGGTACCAGTGTTTACTAAAGTGGAGTTGACCGAGCCACCGGCATTATTAGCCGCACAGGTAGTGTCGGTGC
>CAZYVW010000025.1:0-10073 GCA_964651645.1 uncultured Candidatus Saccharibacteria bacterium | reverse complement strand
AAGCTATACGATACCTTGTCGATTGCTTTCATTTCCATGACTCTACTCCTTTAATACTTACTAATATAAATCGTATGCCTATTATGAACCGTTGTCCAGAGGCAAACCGCCTAAGCTTGAAAAAATGCTAAAGTTTTGATATAATAATACTCAAGCAAGTGTTTATATAAACCTGCCCGTTATCATAATTCGCCCTCCTGGCTTACTATCATCGCGGTTAGAAAAAGAGCGCGAGCGATATTAAGTAAAAAGAAGGGTTTTTATATGGCTATGAAGCTATACGTAGGTGGTCTGGCCTATTCAGTAACAGACAAAGAACTAGAAGAAATGTTTGCCGCCCACGGCAAAGTTTCCAGCGCCAAAGTCATCACCGACCGCGACAGCGGCCAGTCCAAAGGTTTCGGCTTCGTCGAAATGGCTGAGGACGAAGAAGCCACCAACGCTATCAAAGAGCTCAACGGCAAAGAAGTAGCCGGACGTTCACTGACCGTCAACCAGGCGCGACCGCAAGAAAGTCGTTCTGGTGGTGGCAGTTTCCGTCGTTCTTACTAAGTACCGACGTTCTATCTAAACAAATTTGGCCGGCTGTCTCGGCAGCCTAAGGAGCTATATTGATGTTAAAGATCAATCAGCGGATTGAGATTGTTAGTTCGGCTAATCCCAGCCTGAGCTCGATGAGCGATGAATCGCGTCAAGCCCTGCGGGCGGTTCTGGCCGCCCACTATTCCAGTGTCGTTATTACGCTGGTCAATAATCTGGCCGACCTGGAAGCCTTAGTAGCCCGTAAACCGGACTTGGTATTTTTAGGCATGAAGTTCATTCCGCAAAACACGTTCCTAAACTTACTTGATCCGCACAAAATCTGGCTTGGGCAATATCTGGAAGCCCATGGCATTAGTTACACCGGCTCAGGCCACTTGGCCCACCGGCTTGAGCTGAACAAACACCTGGCCAAGCAGCGCGTTCTAGCTAATGGCTTGAAGACCTCGGCCTTCAAGGTCATTCGGCGTCTGGCGCTAACCATAGAAGACACCGATCTTAGCTATCCTTTATTCGTTAAACCGACTAACCGCGGTGGCGGCTTAGGTATCGACAGCCAGTCAGTGGTGCATAATTTCGAGCAACTAAAATCCAAGGTCAACGGCATTGCCGCCCAGCATCAGTCCGATTCGCTGGTGGAGACATATTTGCCGGGCCGTGAGTTCAGCGTGGCTATTTTGAAAGATGAGGCGACTGACGACTTTATGGTCATGCCGATAGAGTTGGTGACTGAGCCCGATGAACAAGGTGTCCGTATTCTCAGCGATGCTGTCAAAACGTCTAATCAAGAAGTGGCGATGTTAGTTGAAGTAGGAGACGTCAGAAATAAAGTTTGCCAGCTAGCGCTGAGCGTCTTCCATGCCCTGGGAGCGCGCGATTATGGGCGCATTGATATCCGGCTGGACGAGTCCGGCCTGCCGCACTTTTTGGAGGCTAACTTATTACCGAGCCTGATTAGTGGCTACGGTTCGTTCCCGAAAGCCTGCTCGCTGAATATAAGTCTCAGTTATGAAGCAATGGTGCTGGCCATTGTCGCACTAGCCCTAGCCCGCACGACAGCCGAACCAGAATTAGTCGTGCCCTATCCAGCCATATCGATTTTAGCTACCTAATTCGGCTAGATCCGTCAACTTAGACTGTTCTGGTCGCAGGTGGGGCAGGATAAGTAGCTTCGCCGCCGAATTGCATTGCTATATCGACATTGGCCGCCATTACTCGGTTCATTTTCGACTGGCCTATAGCGAGTTCATAGCACAGCCAATCCAACCATGGGGCATTGTTTGGGTTTTTCAAGATGTAGGCCTCGGCTAGCGCACATTCGGCTTCGCGCGTAACTGGCTTGTCTGGGCCGTCTTCCATGGCCATCGTGGCTTATCCTTCTAGCTAGGGCGAACTATAGGCTTGCTACCAAATGTAGTCAACCAGCGCTGCAACTGAACATAGCTTTGCAGGATTTGCGGCGTATGACAGAATTATGGTTAAGCTGCCATGATGATGCATTCGAAGCGAATAAAAACATTCACCGACCGTTTCCCGTTGGTCGGGCCGATTTTTTGGATGGTCAGCCTACAGTTCTTCATCGTTCAATATATCGTGGCCAGGGCTTGGGCATTGCCTTATAGCTTGCGCGCCAACACCATCAGCGATCTGGGCAATACGGCCTGCGGTGTTTATAGCAGCCGCTATGTTTGCTCGCCGCAACATGCTCTTATGAACGCTTCTCTCATAGTACTGGGCTGCACCATGGTCATCGGCTCGGTGCTTATTTACCACGAGTTCCGCCGCAACTTGGCAGAGGCTCTTGGCTTTGGCTTCATGGCGCTGGCCGGTCTTGGCACCATCTTGGTTGGCATCTTTGCCGAAAATAGCATAGCCAGCCTGCACTTTATTGGCGCCGCCTTACCATTTTTGATAGGCAACATCGCCTTGCTGATCTTTGCCTGGGCACTGGAGCTGCCCCGCCTGTTCCGGATCTATACCATTTTGTCCGGCGTGGTCGCTTTGATTGCGTTTGGATTATTCACGACAAACCATTATCTAGGCCTTGGCGAAGGCGGCATGGAACGACTGGTCGCCCACCCGCAAACCATCTGGCTCATCCTGTTCGGCCTCTACATGACCCGCAACCACTACCAAAACCTTACACACACCCACAAAACACCTGTCAAACCGTCACGAGAAATATAACACCGTTATTGATAAAAGGATTATGTATCAATTTTTAATTCTTCGTAATTATCTAGATTTTGACTTTTACTCCATGCATTTTCAATGTATATGCTTGGATTTTGTAGAAACTCATCCTCTGGGATCAAAGAAATATAAGAACCACTCAATCGATCTACAGTTTTACAATCGAAACAAATAAATTGCAGTGGTTTTTGGTTGAATCTATTGCCATGGATTACGCGATGCATCTTATCATTGTTGTGCTGTGAGTTGTTGCTATTACTATGCGGACAGTAGTTGCTTGAGGTAAGCCATCCATACCCACCGTCTGTCTTCTTCACCACTCCTATGACACCATTTCTCCTTGATGTCTGGCCACCTCTTGAGGTCTCTCTTAATGAGTATTTAAGCTCCCAGTCCATCCAAGCACTGCCGGTCATGTACGGCGACACTATGGCGATCGTTACCGAGGTCCCCTTTATCATATCTTTTAATACTTCCTTTATCGCTTCGGCCTTCATGTCTGATAAATCTGGTGAGTCGCTAGTTTCACCCTGATAAAATCTAGCGTCATCTCCTAATGCTTCAATGATGGCATCCCTTAAGTCTTCAGCTTCGCTAAATTTGTATGAGATAAATGTCTTTTTTGCCATATTACTACCTCGTGCTCAGTATTAAATAAACAGTTGCAATCAAAATTAAGATGTAGAAGGGCGCTAAAGTCTTAGAGCACATGCAGTAGATAATGGTGTTTTTCTTATACTCTGCAAATTTGCTTGCATCCATCGAAAAATCAATTTCTTTATTTTCCATTTTGCGGACTTCATTATATAGGTCCCTATATCTACGTTCTTGAGCAAGAAAATATCCATCATAAATCCAAAAAATAACGGCCACCGCTGCTAGTATTACGAGGGGAAACAATTTGGGCTTATCCTTCTGTGAAAGGAGAGCAAGCAATCCTGCCGCAAGCGTAATTGACCATCCACGTAGATAGAACAAATTACCAGCCATTCGGGTAATAACACCCTGTATCATTTCTAGATGTTTTAGCTGTTTTGCTTCGCTCATTTCTTTATCCTTATTGAATTAGTTTTTCTATACTTCTTACAAAAATTTCTAAAAGCTTATTTTTTTCTTTTTGGATTGCATCTAGAACAGATTCGAAGTCAGTTTCTAGGATCTTTCCTTTTTCAATTTTGCGTCTTACCATCTGCTTAGCGGATTCTGTTGCGCATAACTCGGCCAGGTACTTATTTTGATCCTTAGAGAATTTTGGATTTTCTGGATCCACATCTCCTAAATGAAGCTTGTTAACATTGTTCCCACTATTAATATTTATCTGCCCATCTCGAGGGTTATAAAAAGTTTGCCAAAAATTATCTGAATTTCTAATTGTTACGCCAGATAGGAAGCCACTGGACCCTGCCGGAGGTTGGCTGTGTTCCTTAATAGTTACAACTAGTTCTGATGTAGCATTACCTACAGCCGCGACTATTCGTGAACGAGAATCTATAACTCTACCAATAAATTTACACTCGACGACACCAACCGTTTCGGTTATAAGGTGTTGCTTGCTTAATACTACGGAGCTATCTAATAAATCAACACTTGAACTTGAGCTTGTAAATCTAACTGTTGACCCAGGTGGGTGTCGAGTGGTGTCAAAGAAAAGATGCCCTTTAGATTCACTGTTAACCTTAGACACAACAGAATTCGGCCAGAATTCCAAGCCGTATTTAGGATAGTGAATCTCCTGGTCAATTACAGAAACAAACAATTTTGCATTAAATTTATCCAGTGTACTAGCAAGCACCACATTCTGTTTATCAGATGGGATTATTCCAGCAATTGATACTGACTTTGTGGCTAAATTACCTTGGACAACATCATTGGCAGAGACCTTAAATTCAATAGGACTAACTTCCAAATTTTGATCATCGTAATTGATAACCACCTTGGAGTTAATCGGGACTAAATTTGTATTTATCAATAACTTAAGAGCATACTTTCTGCCAGCCGTTACTTTAATACTGGGATAAACAAAACGGATCCCCTCACTAGGAGGATCGGTGCCTTTGTCTGCGCCTCCGATATCCTCTTCAAGCTCATCCCTGAAGTACTTATTAATTTCCTTGAATGCATCGTTCCATTCTTTTTGCTTGGCTAATGAAACTTCCTTTTCTTTATTTTCGCTATTTATTATTTGGAGTACGCCGAGAATATGTGGCTCGACCACTTTGGTGAGCGATTTATAAAATTCATGGTTACGTACAAAGCCGTCACGAGTATCAGTTAATATTTCCTCCGGTATTTTTTGATTAAGTTTTGCTCTAATTATTTCCGAGGCACCTTTTAGTTGTAGGTATCCGTGAATACTATCGGCATTAGGGTACTTCTCATACCCAAATAAACTATTGTCATAGACACTCAATTCATCGCCGAAAGATAAAATCTTTAAATCACCATATTCACTAGAGTTTGAAGATTTTTTTTCAATCGTTAATTTACCGGTAATTGTTTGGCCCTCAAAAACAAAAGAAACTGGACTGTCTACTAAAACTGATTCCTCATTCCTGGGCGGGAAATCATATTTGAGTAAGGTCTCTTCAATCTTCTTACCCGTCTTAGAAATCAGAACAACATTGCGATTTTGCTTGTTTAATATGAAGCGCAGCATATAAAAACTGCTTATTTCCTCTTCAAGTTTTCGTGGGATACCTACCGCATCTGGCAATCCAAAGCGGACTATTGTTCCATTATTTGGGATCTCATAATGTTGTCTCAGATCCTTGATATTCGATTTACTCATTTTAGATTGCTGACGGTGAATGCGCTTTTCGTTATTACCCCACTTGAATTTGCATGTATAAAACCTATCGTTTTTGATTGAGTCGATCTCAGCAACTTTGTTGTTGAGGGAGGTGTTAAGCAATACATCTGATGCGCCTTGCCCAAAAAGACCCCTAACTTTATGGCCGGTTGATCCACCGCTGGTATCTGCTCCGTACTCTACAAAATTTTTTTTAAGATCATCTAAGTCCATGCCTTCGGCGTTATCAACTACAACAACCTCTCTCTTACTTTTATCTACGGTTACATAAATCGGGCAAATACTAGATTCTTCGATTGCACCATCTGCCTCAAGACGCTTATAGCTATCGTCAGAATTAGTAATAATTTCCGCTAGATACTTACGAAGGTCATTGTTAAATACCTTGTTGAATTTTCGTTTTTCAGTTCGTTCGGCAGTTTTGATAATATCCGACATATAAGTATTCCTTTACAGAATCTGGGATCTAATGAAGTTGATAAATTGAATGACTTTCTGTTCGTCTTTGGACTTTGCATGTTCCTCTGTTTCCCTAAGAAATGATTTGATTTTATCTGACTGCGTATAAGGCGTGACTCCAAAAAAGTCCCAAAGTTTCAACTCGTCAACTTCAGATGTACTTAGCCATTCCTTAAAAATATCGCTGTTTAGAATTTTGTTTAAATCATTCTCCGAAGTTTTTTTATGAGGGTCCATAACTTGAGGTACGTGTTTAGAAGAAAAACCGGATTCTATTTGTGTTTTTACTTGTCTTGCAATCTCTTCACCTAATGGAGTCAGTTCATAACCCATTCGTACGCTACCAGCAGCATAATTTCTTTCAATTGGCCTTAGGTGTAGTATCGTCCTATTTAGCATTTCAATATGAGGGAACTCTTTAAACTCTTCGCTAAAATAAAATTTCTCGGGGAATAGCTTATAAGTGGCGATACAGATGCTGTTGAAGGTTAGCGGGATATCCTGTTCTTTTAGGTAGCCCATTGTATAGACCACAAGTTTCTCACGGCTACTAACTGCTGAATATTTTTCAATATCGATTGGCTTAAAATTTTTGATTAAGTCAGCATAGGCCGTCATTAGAATTTGATTTCCTTTTTGCGATTAAACTTGAACCGTGTTTTTGAAGTCCTCAGCTCTTCTTCTAAGGCCGAGAACAGTTTTCTGACATCAGACTCAGTGTAATCATAGTTATTGCGGTTACTTAAATTGCCTAAAAGCTCAAGATCTTTTAAAACTCGCTCACCGCGCTGTTTAGCAAGCCTTTTGAATTTGTCGTGTTTAGATTCGTACTCCATATAGTGAACATACTAGCATGGCAGTACTATAATTGTCAATAGCTACTCTACAAATCGTAATTATAGTATTTTACTCCGTTACCAAGTTGTTACATATAATTATGCTGTAGGCTTTCTAAATATTGCCAGCATTTAAATCACTGTTTTTGAATGGCTAGTGGGTTAGGAATTGTTTCCAGAAGGTGCGCCAAGACTCGGCAGCTTTAGCAGATGTTAGCTTCTCAACAGTCACTGATATCATGGCTTTGCCAGTGCTTCTTTCAGACGCAACGACTAGAAGCTTGCTGCCGTCAGCTAAGTCGGCGCGCCAGTTGTGCGCCCGCGGCGTGACACTGATGCGCGGTTCACCGTCCAGTTTGACGCCGTTGAACGAATACATCGTTTTTACTCTATCGGTCCACCACTTCATGACGTCATCCATGCTATCTCCCAGCACTTTCGTCACCGAGATTTCAAAACTGCCATCGGCGCGCTGGCCAGGTTGGCGGCGGCCGACGTGTTGCTCGTAAGCCACAGTTACTCCTTGCGACCACCAGCCGGAGGAGTTTTGCCGTCCTTTTTGGTTAGCTACAGAATCGTCAAAAACCCCCGATTTGACTAAGTGTTCGTACACGACGTGGACAATCTCCGGGTGTGACATCTGCCGGGCGCCGGCTTTATCAAGCAACTTCAGCCACTCTGGCCATGATTTGCCGGTCGCCTTCTCGATGCTTTCGATATTTGAAGGCTTTGTCATACAACCAGAATACTACGCGGCTATCTGTTTTTGAATCGCTACTTGGGAAGCTTGCGCCAACCGCCGGCGCGGTTGTTGGCGACGATTGCTTTAATGAGAGCGACAAAGGCTTTGTCGTTGAGTTTGTCGCCTTCATATATCTGAATAGCCCGGGCGGTCTTGTTACCCTGCCCTTGGTTAATGATGTGCTCGGGATCCGGCGCGACTGGGTCGTAAATAAATACGTTGACATGGTCTTTGGCAGCCAGTAACGCGCAGATGTTGCCATCCAGCGTGAAGTAAGGTCGGTTGGTGAATTTTATGGTCTCAGTGATGTCAGGATCGGCCGCGTGGACAAGATGACGGACTTGACGGCAGATGGCCTGCTGCCAAGCCGGTAAATCGTCTATATACTCATCGGCCTTGGGCACAGTTTTGCGAGCCATACCTTAACCGTTTTTGGCCTGGAGGATGCTGACGCGATTGCCTTCGGTGTCTTCGAACGACACCCAAAGACCGATGCCGGGGATATCCTGCGGCTTGCTCAGCAGTTTGCCGCCGGCCGCTTCCACATCTTTGACAGCTACCGCAAGATCATCGACAGAAATAACTACCGAGGGCGCATTTGATTGCGGCGCGGTCTTGAGCGGATAGAAACCGCCGTTGATGGTGCCCGGCGTCTTGACCATACGGTCCTCGCTGGTGTCGGCTGTAACAGCTACCACGTAGCCACCCATGTCTGGCCCAGCGTCGTTCATGCCCCAACCAAAGGCTTTTTTATAAAACTCGGAAACTCTTTTGGCGTCTTTATACGGCATCTCGAAATGCACCACTGGATTCTTACTCATAGAACCTCCTTTTACATTTTCACCTTAGCATTTTTAGGCGTGTTTTTGAATGGTTGTCAGCTGGCGGCAGAGTCGCCGGCGACGCGGATGTAATACCCCTCGGCTAGACGGAAGCGGAAATCACTGATATCACCCGGCCGCTTGGCTATTGGTGAAACGAAACGAATATCTGAAGCTTCGTCTCGTGCTAGTTGCGCTAGGCTCTGATGTACATCATGGATATCGTCTACCCAAATACCGAGTTCGAGTTCTTTCTTGGAATCCGAATTAAAACTAGAACCGGGGCCATCATGCGCCTGACTGTCCGCCATCATACTGCGTTGATTGAGGATCAAGCGGCCGGTGCCGACATTGACCTCCACCATATCGGGCTGCAACTGCCTGGTCGTACCACCGAACAGGCGCTGGAAGAACGCAGAGGTTTTCTGGACGTTATTAACATAAATTCCGGCGTAAATATCGGTTGTAAGCACAAATTCTCCTTCTTTATTTTATGGTTCGTGGGTTCCCGGGACCTCGGCACGAATTTGCTATTCTAGCGAAACAATAAAATCTAGTTTGTGAGATTTCTCACAGCAAATAATAAAGTCCCACTCATAACCTGATTAGCGGTAATTTGACTCAACAACTTGCTGATTTTTACCGTTTGTAGCGTTAGGGTAGCCCTTGGACTTGAGCAACAATGTTGCCTGTTCTGAACGATTGCCGCTATTGCAGTACAGTACGACTTGTTCGTCTTTTGACACGTCACCGGGCACGCCGCTCGCGGCCAACGTACCCAATGGAATATTCAACGCGCCTTCCACATGGCCGTGCGCAAACTCGGCGGGTTCCCTGACGTCGATAATGACCACGGTTTTATACCTTCAGTAGCACCAGGACTTTGTGCAGGACGATGGCCGGCCAGACGATGGCTTTTAATATTGCCAGAATGAAGCCCCAAAAACCTACCGAATTTTGAACAAAGTAGACCACCGCGCCCCAAAAGGCGATGAACAGCGCCACACCGCCGGCGCCGCCTTTGTTGGCCATTTTGGCTCGTTTCGCATTAACCATATTACCTCCTTATAAATTGTTCTAATAGTAGCGTAGCGCGCTACGCTTCAAAAATACAGTGACCAGGCTCACTCACCCAGTCGGCACGCTGTTTGATAATGGTTATGCTTGGAGTACACTTAACTTCATGAAACAAAACAAAAACTGGCAAGCCGGCTTTGCCCACCTCGGTCTTATATTACTGTTCATCATCGTACTGGTAGCCATCGGGGCGGTTGGCTACAAGGTTCATTCCAAACAAGCCTCCAAGCAAGTCACGGGCAGTGGCCCCAACGCTAGCGGCTCGACCGGCTGGCAAGACGGCTGCGTCGGTAAAAACCGCGTCAACATGACGCACCTGCCCATGAATATGGACGATGTATCTACGGTTACACCGGTTGGCTTGACCGCCGGGGCCCACGTCACACCGATCGACCACCTATACTTCTATCCAAAAGACGGGCCGCGCGATAAATATCCGGTCTACGCCATGGCCGATGGCACCATCATTGATATCGAGACGCGCGCCGTCAACGTTAGCACCGGCCAAGCCCGACCCACCGAATACCGCATCACCATGCAGCACTCCTGCCAGACCATCAGCTACTTTGACCTGGTCACCAAACTGGACCAGAGCA
>CAZYVW010000024.1:0-10518 GCA_964651645.1 uncultured Candidatus Saccharibacteria bacterium | reverse complement strand
TAGCCTTTTTCTTTAGTCACTATCTCAATTACCCCGTATACCCTTTTAGTCGCTGTTACCTATTATTATAAACCTTAACCCTCTTTGATACAACCTATTGGAGGGCTTGTTTGAACACATGGTTTTGTGGTTCAATAACATTAGCGTTTTAGCTGATATAAGAAATCAAAATATGTTCAATAAACTTTTATCCAACCTACCTTTTAACCCCAGCTTAATTAGCCAAGTCTCGTTTTATGCCAAACGTTTGCGCCAGGAGTCTTCCATCCGCCGAATGGGATTTGTCTTTATGTTACTAGCTATGAGTGTCCAGTTTTTTGCCTTTATTGCCCCACCTAAGCCAAGCTTAGCCCAGGGAGACAACGATATTATTTATGCCGGTATTGGCGTTGACCATCCAAAAGACCGCTGGATTTATAACTATAACGCTAATGCCGATGGCCTTAACCATCATGATATTAAAAACATTTATGACGCGTTTCATATAACGCCGGCCGATATTGCTTCTAGCAGCACCGTCCTAACTACTATTAACTCAAGTGATCATAGCCTTTACTCCCTAGGCCGGAAGCCTAACTCTAACTTAGATGTTGGAATTGATATCAATGGAGTACGTTACTACCAAAGACCTCTATGGACCTGGGGTGAGAATATTTCTTATAAAGCCCTGGTGGGCACCCGTAGCACGATGGTCGGCACACCGGATGCCACCTATTTTGGGGTTATGTCGGACTGCGGCAACATTGTCGTTAAATTGCCCCAACAACCTCAGTTAGCCATAGCTAAGACACCACGCACGTATCAGAACGAAAGCAAGGTCCAGCGTGGTGATGTTCTCCAATATAGGATCTTCTTTAGCAACACAGGTCCTGGCGTTGCTCATTTGTTGGGTATTACCGACATCTTGCCCGACAACACTACCTTTGTGTCCGTTGGTACTGGCGGAGCTAGTAGCGTTGATGCCGCACACGTGACTAGCCCGGCGTCTCCGTTCCTGGGGCAGCCCTCAAGCCGTTATTACACCTGGAACTTCAATACTATGCCTGGTCAAACAGAAAGATGGTATGTCGATCTAAACATCCAAGTCAATGGCAATGCCCCTGAAGGTGCCAGGATATGCAACATCGCTTATATACGCTCGCTTGAGACACCGCCAATTAGGACTAATCTGCCTGACCTGTGCTACACCGTAGAGGTGCCCAAAACTCCAAGACCGACGACAACACCTAATACTCCGGCGCCAATTTCTAACAATACCAATATACCAATCAATACAAATATACCAATCGATGTGACAGTTACCCCGCCTACTACCCCAGCCCCTGCAACACCACCAGCATCACCTGTCCCTCAACCAGGACAGCCAAATATTAGTAATAACAAGCTGGTCAGCAACCTGACCAAGGGTATAACTAATGCTGATGGCACTACGGCTGCTCCAAGCGATGTATTGCAATACCAAGTCATAACCATCAATAGCGGCGATACCACTTCTTCAGGTATCAAAATTATTAGCGACCACGTAGAGGATATCTTGGAATACGCCAACGTTACGGAAATAAGCGATGGCGGAACACTAAAAGACGGCATCATTACCTGGAAAGTTAATGAAGTTAAAGCCAAAGAAACCCTTACTAGAACGTTCAAAATTCAAGTTAAGAGCCCGATCCCTGCGACTACGCGCTCCTCGTCTGACCCTAAGTCATTTGATCTGCAGATGGACAACACCTACGGCAATACCGTTTCAGTCAAAGTACCCTCTCCAACTATTGCCCGAACCGTAGAAGCAGTTACAACAACCACCCTGCCCAACACCGGTCCTGGCACGACGATTGTGATTGGCTTTGTTATCACGGCTATTGTTGGCTATTTCTTTGCTAGGAGCCGCCTGCTTGGAACAGAACTGCACCTAGTCCAAGTTGAGCAGACGAAAGGAAATCTGTAATGTCAGAAGCGCCTGGACCATCACCTGAACTGCACCTCAAAACTCCCGAGCAAGAAAGCCACCATGAACAGGCTGAGGCTCAGCCCGTTACCCAAGAAAAACAACAATACGCTGAACCTTCAGTTGACGCCATAACTCAGAGCATTGACCGACTGGCTAAATCATCGGCCGAGATGGCGCCTAGGGATGAACAAGCCCCGGAACCACGTTTTATTGACCGCAAAACCAAACAAGACGTCTTAAAAAGCACCTTAAACCAAGTTCGCCGGCAATTGCCCACCGCCAGCCGATTGTTTAGCAAAGTTGCTCATAGCAAGCCGGTTTACGCCGCCAGTGAGGTAGGTGCCAAAACCGTTGCCCGGCCATCCGGCCTGCTAGGCGGCGGACTTGGTGCCTTCATAGGTAGCCTGGCCTTGCTGTTAGCCGCAAAGAAATACGGCTTCCGTTATAACTTTGCTAGCTTTATAGTGCTATTTGCCGGTGGTTTTATCCTAGGTCTAGTCTTGGAGCTAGTCTTCAGACTCTTTCGGCGCAAGCGAGCTTTAGCCGGTTAAACCAGTTTCTCTAGAGGGTGTTTTAGGAGTCCTTGTTAAGGTGGATTGTCTGTTCGTCACTGGCAGGGCTTTGAGGGTGTTTGCTAATCTTTAATACGCCTTCAGAATTTTGGCTGGCTGTGGTGACTATGGGCGCTTCAGCGGGTTTTTGATCGATAGATGCTAAAGTCTGTGAGCTTTGGGTGTTGGCGGCTTGTGGTGGGCTATAAACGGCTGCAGGAGCAGTACTAGCTGGTGCGGCGGGTGTTGGGTTAGTTTGCAAAGACGACCATGGCGCTACTGGTGCAGCAGACGGAGCAGCGTTACGATTGGCTGGTGAACCAAAAGCTGGGGAAGCTGGTGCGGCAGGTCCGGCTTGCCGCTTTGCTAGCCAATCATCCAAAAACGACGACCCGCTACTCCCGGCTGGTCTAGGAGCTGTTGCCCGGCTACCCGGAACCCCAGCACCAAAGGCCGGCTTGGGTGGATCACTGGTCCGCAAGCGAGTAAATATTTCCTTTTCAACAATTGCTTTGGGGCGCCCATGTTTGGCGGCTGAGAGTTGCTTCAACGCGTCGCTTAGTTGTTTGTTGGGCGTACCAAGCGGCGGCATAGTAGCCATACTGAACGGCTGGGCCGGCACACCACCAATTAGCATGCGAACTACAGTGTTCGCATTGGGCAGACGCTGCAAATCATCGGCGTCAAAGACTGGCGCAAACTGCTTGGCTAGGAACTCGGCGTCATTGGTGCCAACCCTAAACGACACGATTGAGCCCACATTACCAAAGACCGCGTCGCGAATTTCATCTGATAACTGTGTAGTAAACTGGTTAGCCACAATTAGATTCAAGCCGTACTTACGGGCTTCGCTTAGGATGTCGGCAAAGGAATCTGTAGAGAAGTTTTGAAACTCGTCAACGTATAGCGAGAAGCTCTTACGGTCAGCCTCGTCCAAGTTAGCCCGGCTCATAGCCGCCGCCTGGAACTTCATCACAAAAATCATACCCAGTAGCTTGGAGTTAAGCTCCCCAGTACGGCCTTTACTTAAGTTAACAATCAGGATCTTGCCCTCGTCCATTATTTCCCGCAGGTTGAATGAACTCTTAACCTGTCCAATGATGTCGCGCATCATCTCGTTAGATAGGAAGGCGCCGAACTTGCTAACAAACCACCCCAGCACTTCACTCTTGTGGTAATCACTAGTTTGGGCCATTTCCTTGTTCCAGAAATCAAGCACCGTCTGGTCAGTTACGTGCTTTTTAAGTTCTTGTTCGTACTGCTTGTCGGTAAATACTTTTGGAATATCAATGAAAGTCCCGCCCGCAGGATTACTCATGACTGTTAAGGCGGCGTTTCTAAACCAGTGCTCGTACCTAGGCCCGATAATTCCCTGGTGCTGAGGGTCATAAAGTTTATAGAGCATATTGATAGCTTCCTGAATTAGGAAGTCCTTCTGCTCTGGCGTATCAAACTCAAACAGGTTGAGCCCCAGCGGGTAGTCCATGTCGGCCGGGCAGAAATAGATAACATCCTCAGTTCGCTCCTTAGGGACCATACCGAGTACTTTCTCAGCTTCGTCACCGTGGGGGTCAATAAAGGCAAAGCCCTTACCCGCCAACATATCTTGAAGGATAAGATTGGACATAAATGTAGATTTACCGGTACCGGTCTGTCCAACAATGTAAACGTGTCGGCGGCGGTCATCTTCGCTAATGCGCACCGGCTTCTTAATGCCTCGGAACATGTTGTAGCCCAGTAAGATGCCTTCCTCTGACATATTTTGCGGTCCGTCGACTTGCTTTGAACCTTGGCGGCCAAGACGCGATGTTGGGATACTGCGCTGGTCTGGAAAATGGAATATTGTTGCAAGTTCAACAGCGTTTAAGATGTTGCGGTTACTCTCTGGCGGGAAAAAGCGCAGAATATAGGCCGTCACAAAACTTTCTATATCTTTGGCCGGTGTGTATTTAAACCCGTTTTTGCCCTGGGCATCAAACAATGCAAACGTCGCGACGATATTACTCAAGATTGCTTGGGCTCGTTGAGAGATATTAGATGACGCTACGACTCGTATTAGAACTTCAAAGCCCGGTTGGCGAGTTTTATCCTCTATGGCTTCTAGGACAGACTGCTCCAGCGGAGATAAATCTGGCTTGTCGGAGCCCTTTTTATCTGCTTTATCTTCGATTGGATGGTCTAGGGCTTCAACAAATTGGCGGGCTAAGGTAAAGGCCTTTTCGAAACCATGTTTAGATTCTTTGCCCTTGCGCTTTTTGCTGGCTACTGCAGAGGCGTCTTTGCGCCAGGAGGAGTTAGCCGGTCTTAATAGAATTTGGATACCAGCACCATCTTCTTTATCAAGCGTTGATAAAGCGTTTAGTAGGGCCTGCATGGCATCACGCTTTAAGTCCTGAAAGGTGGCTATAGGATAGGCATAGCTCTCCTTTAGGCTCAGTTCACCGCCAATCGTACCCGTTATCCGGCCAACCGGGCTAAAAATATTGTGTTCACTAACTTCTTCTAGACGCGCCGACGGATAAGCGCTAACTACCGCTTGCTTGACAACCTCTACCAGAGCTACGGGCACGGCTGCATAGAAGTCTACTTTGCCATTAGAGCCAACTATTTCAAAAGCCATGTGTCTCTGGCCGTAAAACTTAGACTTGAAGCCTTTCTTAAGAGTACTGGAGATAATGTTGTACATAATTTGAGCCTTAGAGATGTTCTCATCGACCAGTTCGCGCAAATCTCGCCCCCCAAGCTCGCTATCTTCACTTAGAGGAGGCAGATGTATCAATAAAGGCACCATCTTAAGACCACGCTCGTAATTTTTCTGTTCCCGCAGTACTTTGCGCGAATGCATGTAAATAACAGCCCCTATGATAGCCATAAGACAGACCAAAATGGTTAGGATAACAAAAAATGTCATGGGATTATTATTCTTCGCTTACTTTTACATCTTTGTTGTAGCGTTTTTTGATGTAATCAGCTTTAACCTTATTAAGTTCCTTGTTCTGAAGGTGTGGATTATCCTTTGTCTGCCCTACAATGGCCTTGGCTTTAGTAACCCATTCTTTTTCAATCAGATCTACATCATCGGCAATTAAGTTAGTCGCCGGAGTCATAGGATCAGCCGTAGATGAAGCAGTTGAATCACTAACCGGAATAGGAGTTGAGAGGGGTGGGGCCATGGGTCCTGCCGTCTGTGGCGCCTGTTTTCCCATTTCCTGAGCAGGTTTCTCGTTCGTCACAGACAGCTCTTTGCTATCTGTTGAGCTATTGGGAGCACTGTCTTTATCCGGAGCAATTGGTTCCGGTAAATCAAAATTGGGCTGGGTGTTTATAGTATTTGGATCCATAACTTGGCTAAATTATAGCAGAGCTCGGTGTAAACCTGATTATAAACGTTAACGAGATAGCAAGCGACTGCGATTTACATAAAATACAAGGCCACCGAGAAGTATAAAACTAAGCAGGAAATCCTTAATTGTTAGCTGATTTATAGAGCTTAGGATTAACAGAAAGGTGGGAACAGCCGCCGTTAACAGAGCGATTAAGCGGAGCCGTTTGGTGGTCTCTAGACGAAGATCACGGCCCTTAAAACCTCTAGCAAACGACATGGCAAAAGCTTTTAGGGGCAGATATAGGCCAACGAAAATCAGCCCAAACGGTATGACTATCAGTATAAGTGGTAGTTTTCTGGGATTAGAGTTTGCTAAGAAAAGCGCTAGGCCGCCATAAACCAACAGGGGCCAAATGGTACCGATTGCAGCTTGTTTAACGAAGGTGTTTTTCATTTATCTTTATCTAATACCAAAACGCCAAAAACCACAAAGTTTTTGGCGTTAAATAATAAAACAAGGAGCCTGGACGGATAAATGCGCCCTAAATATTTAATATGTAGCGCTTACCGTCCGAGGCTAAGACTGACCGCTCTCACCGCCTTTAGGGCGGATTGAGCGAGATGGCCAGAGGGCCGTTTTGTTATGAGTTTTTGTTTATGGACTCATGAACCTAAGCCTATCCTACCATAAGCATAATGTCAATAGTACTTTAGAGCAATTTTTACAATGCTACCCTGTTATTTTGAATATTAAACTGTAGTGTTATTTACAAATTAATATGCATCCAGCCTGCATTTGTTCGTTTTGTGTACGTATATTTGGCTGTATATTGTGTTTTTATTCTAGGCCTTCTCTTCCACGTTTGAGCCTAAAACGATTTATTAATAAACCTCTCTCTTTGCCTAGTGAAGACCGCCTAAACAGCAGTAACTAAACCGTCTTGTAGCGAGGCTGTTCGAGTCTCTATGTTTGCTATGGCTTCAGTTTTAATTATTGGCTATCTATGTAGATACCATTTCAAGTTTGCCTGCCGCGTTCGAAAGCTTATATAGCTCTTTGTGGCTTTTGTTCCTAATACTTAGCTGCTGACTGTAAGTTTTCGGCATGCAAATTATTACATGTCCTGCAGCGCTAAATTTTCTTACTTTAAGCCAGCCATTATGGCCAGTCTTAGCATGGCTAGACTAACCGACTTGTTGTGACACGTGATTTTCGAGTCACTGCTAGCAAAAGTTATACACAGTTTTATTGAAAATTAAGCATAATAGTTATTGACAGCTTAAAAGGCCACCATTAAGATATGCGTAGCACTTGAATAAAAAAAGTGCTCAAAAACAAAAACGACCCCTAACAACGGCTTCTCGCAAGCCGTTGTTCCATAAAAGAAACATACTAAAACCAACAGACAAAAAACCAAACTTACTTCACATCTAAAGCCCGCTTTTATAAGAAAGCGGGCTTTATTTATGGGTTATTATTAAATGGATATGAGCGCTAGAGTCCAAACTATTATAGACAGTGGAGCTCGAGGAACCTTAATTGATATTGAATGCCACGTGTCAAATGGCCTGCCAAATATTGTGATTGTTGGCTATGCCAATAAAGCCGTCGATGAGGCTAAAGAACGTGTCCGCAGTGCATTTAGTAGTTCAAGTCTCGACCTGCCAAGAAAACGTATAACTATTAATTTAGCGCCAGCCGGCGTACCAAAAGATGACACGAGTTTTGACTTGGCTATCAGTGCCGCCATATTGCTGGCTGGAGGCCAGATTACTAAGGAACTCAAAGATCAGCTGGTAATCGGCGAACTAAGCTTGGACGGCAAGGTAAGGCCCGTTAGGGGCATAATTGGCAAGCTGCTTGCAGCTCGCTCCTTGGGAAAGAAGGAGTTTTATATTCCGGAGGCAAACTTCCAGCAAGCTCGGCTGGTTGCCGGCATTCGCTTGTTCCCTGTTCAAAGTCTTAAAGCTTTTTATCTGCACCTTAACCAAACCGTCCCTATAAAGAGTTACCTAACTAACGACAAAGACACCGTTACTCCCTTAAAGACCATTCCCTCAATCTATGATTTCAATGAGGTCGTCGGCCAGGAGAGGGCCAAAAGAGCTCTGGTTATAGCGGCAGCTGGCAATCATAACATCCTATTAAATGGCCCACCTGGTGCCGGCAAAAGTATGTTAGCAAAAGCTTTTGGCTCTATCCTACCCCCGTTAAATCGTGAAGAAATCCTAGAAATAACGCAGCTACATAGCTTAGCAACCAAGGATTATGACGCGTTGATAGTAGAACGACCCTTTAGATCGCCTCATCATAGCGCTAGTGATACCGCCATTTTAGGTGGTGGCCAGAATCCGCGCCCCGGTGAAATTAGCCTTAGCCATAGGGGTGTGCTGTTCTTAGACGAGCTGCCAGAGTTTAGACGCTCTACCATTGAAGCTTTGCGGCAACCACTTGAAGACAATGTGATAACGGTGGCCCGGGCAAAAGACACCCATACTTACCCAGCTAATTTTACCCTGATTGCCACGTCCAACCCCTGCCCCTGCGGCTTTTATGGCAGTAAACGCGCTTGCAGTTGCTTGCCTGCCCAGATTATAAAATATCAACGCAAGTTGTCTGGGCCCATCTTGGATCGCATTGATTTATACGTCGATGTAGACGAAGTTGTGCACGATAAATTACTGAAGCATCACCCGGAGACTCGTAATAGCAACCAGTTTCTATCTCAAGTCGTTAAGGCCCGTGGCATACAATCCAGACGTTTTGGAGAGAATCAAAAAACAAACAGCGACATGACCAATAAGGATATTAGGAAACTAGCCCTGTTATCCGCACCCGCCGAGGAACTTTTGAATCAGGCGGCAGCTAAAATGCAACTGTCGGCTCGAGGTTATTTAAGAGCTGTGCGCGTTGCCCGAACGATCGCTGACCTAGAAAATAGCCGCAGTATTGAGCCCGCGCATATTAGCGAAGCTTTGCAATATCGCCGCCAGGAACAACTCCTTTAAGTAAGCCCTCGGCTACTTAAACCGGTTGACCTCTGTTTTAGCCTCTGTTACAATAGCTTGCAAGGTTAATCGTTACATAAGGAGTGAGCTATCAGCACCTATACCCGCCTGAATGAAGCAATTCGGGCGCCAAGTCTGCGGGTCATCGATGAAGAAGGAAAGCAACTAGGTGTTTTGCCTAGAGCAGAAGCTTTGAGACTAGCCCGGGAACAAGAATTGGATCTGGTAGAAATCTCCCCTAACGCTAACCCCCCTGTCGCCAAGATTACTGACTGGGGCCGCTACAATTATCAGAAGACTAAGCAGCAGCAAAAGAACAAGCGGGCTACCAAGATTCTGGAAATTAAGCAGATGCGCTTTAGTCTTAAGATTAGCGATCACGACCTTGGGGTAAAAATGCGTAAAGTGACTGGCTTCTTAGAAGTTGGTCACAAGGTAAAAATTACGATATTCTACCGTGGCCGTGAGCTAGCACATAAAGACTTAGGTTTTAAACTAGCGGACAAAGTAATCGGCTTGTTTGGTGAAACAATAGTAGTTGACCAACAGCCACAGTTAGCCGGCAAACAATTAAGCTTTGTTATCAGGCATAGCGGCAAGAAACCAACCGTGGCCAAGCCTACAACAGAGGAAATTCAAGAAGAAGGAGAATCAAATGCCAAAACTTAAAACCCACAGCGGTAGTAAAGACCGAATCCGTGTTACCAAGAACGGTAAATTAGTACACAAACACCCGACCGGTAATCACTTCTTGGAAAAGAAAAGTGCTGCCCGTAAACGCCATATTGCGACCGCTTCTACACTGAGCGGCCGAGCCCAGAAAACCATCAAGTTGAAATTAGGAGTCTAGAATGAGAGTTAAGCGCGGCGCTACCGCCCACAAGAAACATATGAAGGTTCGTGCTGCTACCAAGGGCATGACCAAATCTAATCGTTCCAGCGTTAAACGTGGCAAACAAGCTGTTACTAAAGCCTTAGAGAACTCTTACCGCGATCGCCGCGACAAGAAGCGGAATCTAAGAGCTCTGTGGAACGCCCGCATTAATGCCGCCGCCAGATTAAATAGTACTACTTACTCAAAGCTGATAGCCAACCTAAAGAAGGCCAATATAGATCTAGATCGCAAGGTTTTAAGCGAACTAGCCGTTAGTGAACCGGCTGCATTCAGTGCGGTTGTTAAAACAGCCGAAAAATAAATTGCTATATCATTTGATTTAAAAAACCACCTTTTAACCTTAAGGTGGTTTTTTAGTGCCAGATTATCCGTAAGCCGGGTTTTGTTTTAACCAACCATCTATCTAGTTTCTCAGTTGCCTGAGGAATCGAGCGGATCTTATGATGAACTCTGGCGGGACGCCACTCGGGGTAACCGAGTAGAATCCATCTCCTTGCATCAGACAGGGTTTACCTCTCCCTAGCGTCACCGCTAGGAACTGTGGGCTTTTACCCCACTCGTTTCATCCTTACCTGTAAACAGGCGGTTTCGTTTCTGTGGCACTTTCCCTAGGGTTGCCCCTGGTTGCTGTTAGCAACTGCCATTCCCTATGATGCCCGGACTTTCCTCTTGGTTTAACCCAAGCGGTCGGTCGATAATCTGGCAGTAATAAATATAACACCTTAGGCTAGTTCTGCGTCCAATGCCTCATTTACCATACCATCAGCCAGTTTATTAAGTTCCCTAGGTA
>CAZYVW010000023.1:0-11056 GCA_964651645.1 uncultured Candidatus Saccharibacteria bacterium | reverse complement strand
GCCATTACATGGCAAGGTCCGTTAAGTTTACTGGCCTTGATTGGTAACACCATCAGCGGTGTTGCTTTCTGGCAGCGCCAGCCAAAATTGATACGCAAGCTTGCGCTAGCTCCTCCACCGTTATGGTTTGCTTATAACACTTTGTCCCATTCGTATCCTGGCATGTTTATTGAGGTCGTAAATGCCCTGTCTGTGACCGTAGGCATCTACCGCTTTGATAGAAAACCCAAAAAAACCTAGACTTGGTGTTCAAACGACTTTTATCACTCCTTCCTAGCGGATAGGCACAGGATTTCATCAGTTAGTCTGGTAATGCGAGGTAACGGTTGCCAGCCGGCGGCTTTAAATAAAGCTCGAGCCTCAGAAATAGAATGTTGTTTAGCACCAAACAACAATTTCATACGATCATTCTGCTCTAGGGCATGAGCTGTACCCGTGCTGCCTGCATTTAGAAAAACATCTACCATTCTTAGCTCACTACCCTCGGGCGCGGCTTTTAGAATATTTTGTAGCAGTTTTATTGCTTCCTCGTCTTTTAGGTTATGCAACACTCGCCGCAAAATATAAACATCGGCCGCTAGCAAATTGTCCTCAAAAATATTCACGCTTTGCAGTTCATCAATTAAATAGCCAACGCCTTTGGCTTGCTCAATAACAGTAGGTTGCTCGCATAGGACAGTTGTTAGCTCAGGAGCTTGAGCCTTAATCGTGCTCAGTAAATAACCTAAGCCGCCACCGATATCCGCAACTACACCGCGGCGCGGCAGGGGAATCTCAGCGATAGCCTCCGGTGTAAGCATCTCACGCACATCAATATCCATTTTGCGGTTAAACAATTCGCCTTGGGCTGGATTTTGCCTAAGCAATTCGTAAAACGGCATACCGTACTTCTGCTCAAAAGCCGGCAGCGGTGAATTTGGATCAGCCTCGAAACCAGTTAGTAACCTAGCGCCTGGGGCTTTGGCCTTAACATAGTCCGTTTCAGAAACGGGACCAGTCCATTCGAAAGCTTTACGCTGAAGAGCTACAGACTTTGGGATTACTGCTGTTCCCCATAAATCCCAGATAAACTTCTGGAATAAATCATCTTCTGGTGCAATCTGCCTAGCCCTATCTAGCGCACGCTGCCGGTTTGCGGCTTGTCGCTCTGGCGCCTCGACTTCATCTAGATCTTCCTTAAATATGGTTGCGTCAAGTACAAATTTGTAGCGCTTGTAAAACTCGTCAACCAAACGATCCTCACAGACTTCCATGCCAGGGCGAATTTCCGCCAGACAGCCAGCGACTGGCAGGTCGCCATTTTGCCACATACGAACTGGTCCTGAGTAAATATCTGGCTCTGCCATAATCATCTCCTTAAAGCTTATCCAACACCTGAAACAAAACATATTATTCAATCTTTTTACTCAAGCCGCAACAACATACTTTCCTGTTTTAGCATTTTTGTGCTAAAATGTTAAACATGGATAGAAAATCTATGAAGGTTGTGGAGCAGTTGGTGGAGCTTGGACTAACGCCAGACGAAGCGGCTGTCTATGAACTTTTGGTTAGGGAAGGTGGGTTAACGGCCAATGACATTTCCCTGCACCTTAAGATTATCGTTAACAGCATTTACCGCCTTACCAAAGATCTGCAGTCACAAGGGTTAATTAAAGAGTTAGATATTAGACCAAAGCGGTTCCAGGCCGTTCCCCCTGCCCTGGCGATTCAACAATTGGCTAACAAACAACTGGCTCGTATTGAAACAGTCGCGGAAGCGGCAATAAAGCGGCTGGGCGCTACATCTAGCCAAAGTCCTCACCATCTCAACATGGGGCTAATGACAGGACGTAAGGAATTGTTCGAGAGCTACGTTAATCTGGCCAAGAAATCCAAACAAGAAATTCTAGTTATTAGTGTTGGCGAGCCGGTCCCCGAGACAATCTGGAAAGTTACAAAATCAAAAATCAAAAAAGGCGTTAGCCATAAGTTTATCTTCCATGAATACGGCAAACATAATGTCATGCTCTATAAACGCTGGCAAACAATGGGCGTGGATGTCCGGCACTTGCCTAGCGGCGGTTACCACCTTAATATTTTTGACCACTCGGCGGCTATCCTTTCCGCCAGCAATCCCAAGCAAAGCAAGGAACGCACCGGCGTGGTTATTTATAACGAGGCGGTGATAGAAGCTATGCGTTCTTACTTTTTCCAACAATGGGCGTTAGCTCAAAAAGTCTAGATCTTTTTGCGTTTCCAGACAGTGAAACGGTAGGTTATGCCGTTTTCTGTTATTGGGTCACTCTCGGAAACTTTTTCAAAGTCTTGCTCATACTCTGGAAAAAATTTAGTGCAATTAAAGTCGCCTTCTAGCTGAGTTAGGTACAGTTCGTCCGCAAAATCAAAAGTGCTGGTAAACAGCCCCGCGCCGCCTAACACCCAAATATCTGGCCCGGGCGCCTCGCCGGCTTGTTGGTTTAGTTGTAAGAATTCGCGAGCATCTTTGACAACGTGGAAACCTTCCCGCAAATCCTCGTCTTTATCAGTAGCTACGTAGTTTAGTCGGTTGTCCATGGGTTTAGACAGCTGGACATAAGTACCATAGCCCATAATTATCAGTCCGGTTTTGAGTTTGTCGTGATAGTACTTAACGTCGCCAGGTACTTTTCCCTGCCAAGGGATGCCATGTTCATCGGCTAGACCCCGCTTGCTATCAATGGCGGCTAGAAAACGTATCATAGTTTCATTATACCTTTACAGCCATGGCCTTTTCTAAACTTAGAGCTACGACAGCTAGGTCGGCAATGTCGCCATCATAAGCCGCGTAGTTGGGCTGCCAGTCCGGGTCAAACTTGTTTTTGAATTGCTCTAGGCCTGAAGCCGAGAACCGGCTTTGGCCAATGCTACGCGCTAAGCGCGCCGCCCGGTTTTGCATCTGGGCCAGCGGCACAAAGCCAAGGTCAAAATATTTGTAGTTGCCTTCCTGGCTTAAAAATTTTATGGTGCTAAGCAACAGATACTGCATAGCGTTTTGGGTGCCCGGCAAATAGCGAATGAGATCAACTGTAGTCTGCGGCAAATTGTTAAATACCGGCAGCTCATTGGCAAAAGCAATCAAATTATTATCTTGGTCATAGAGCAGATGCAGGCGGCAAGCTTGCAAGTAAGCTTCATCAAAATAGCCCATGGCAAAGCCTTGCTCGCGGTGGCCATCATTAAGCCAAGCATTGGACACTACTTTAAGTTTTCCCAGCATCTCTTCATTATGCGGTGGGGTAGCTAGCTGGTAGCGATAACCAGCCTTTTGGCCCCGGTTGGTTTGCCAGCGCCACCACTTGTCTCTGGCCGTCACGTCCACAAATTTATTAACATCAATCACGGCGCTAGAACCAATCTGGATAGTACTAAGACCTATTTTTTTGTATCTTGTTTCAGAGCTGCTGGCGACCGGCAAGAAGCAGGCCTTCAAACCTTGGACGTGGCAATAAGCCAAAAATTCCTCACTTAATTTGCGTGCTGCCGTTGGCGTGTCCGCCAGAGGATCCGGCAAAGCAAAGGCTACACCGCCGGTAATTTTATATGCGACAAAACCGGTTTTATTCTTATTGTAAAAATATGTCTTATCAGCTGGCCAAAGTTTAAAATAATCTTCGCTGGAAGTCCCGTGCTGTTTTAGCAGAGCTTTTGCAAGAAGAGCGTCTTTTGCTACAGAACCACCCTGAGTTTTGAATCTCGGGCGAAACAAACTCCACAGCACAAACCACAAAACTGCCGCTTCCAGGGCGGTTAGTGTATGGCTTAGTAGTTTCTGTGGCAGCAACCGGCTAAGGTGAGCCCGCGGCAGGTCAACATCCAGACGGCCAAGGAAGCTGACATGCTGGCGCAAAACTTCCGGCGTATGATGGATAAGAAAAATTGCCACAATCATTGCCACAAATGTCCCAACTACTAGTGTCAGCGTATCTAGTAAACGTTCCTGCCATGAAGGCTCGGCGGTGCCGCGTCTGAAGGCTGGCTCTGCCAAAAACAATAAGCCAAAACTTATTATGTACAGACCCAGGAGTGTAGGGTGCGGCGTTATGGCGGCGTATTTAAGCGCTTCGATGGCTGTAAAAATTAGGAACAATTGGCGGGCGCGCTTTTCGCCACGGGCAATATGCCGGCTTAAGTACAAGAATGTCAGGCCAACTATTACCCCATGCTGAGCCAACCAGGCGGTATCGTTGGCAAAATACAAGCCGCTAATGAAGCCAAAAATATTAAATCGTGCCAAGCTAACAGCAATAGCAATCAGTCCGTTAAGCGCCGCCCAAACCGCAAAGGTTTTCCTCAGCCAGCTGGTTTTGCTGGTCTTGGTTTTATCAGCCGGCTTGTATTCCTGGCCAACAAACCACGCCAGCCAAACAATAACTAATGATTGGTAAATAAACTGCGTTAGCGTAGTAAAGCGATAGGCGTGAGCCAGCTGGCTAACAAACAACAGCCCGTACAACACTTGGAAACAGGCAAACAAAATAGATGGCGCTCGGCGTTTTTTGGCATCGAGCACTGACAACGCAAACAAGGCCCCCGCGCCCACGACTGTTTCAACCGCGTGTAGCCAAAAACCCGCTGATATATACTCCACGCATAAATTTCCTTGAACGTGGCAAGTGGTCGTAAACAGTGGGTCGGCAACCATGCACACCCCCAAAACAAATAGTAGTAGCCAGATTGGCCGGTTGAAGCGCTTTTTTAAGCTCCAGACAGCCGTCAGCAATAAACTAGCCGCCAAGAAATCACCAAGCCTAAACGCCCAGGCGTAAGGCATACCCGGCAACTCGTACTGGCTAATCAGCGTTGTCCGGCTGGACAGCAGGCTGTTAACGCTAGGTGCAAACAACCAAGAAGTTCCGGCTAGCAAAAAGACCGCCTGCCACAAACGGATCAACGGTCTGGAATTTTTGGTTTTAGGCATCTTTATTATTGTACTGTACTAAGACTTTTTGAGGTGGGGGCGAATGTGGTTGAGCAGGTAGAAAGAGCCAGTAATTAATAGATGCTTTTCTGGCCGTTTCATTAGCGCCCTAAAGGCTTCCTCTGGATCTTCAATAATTTCAATGTCTGTAAACCCAAGGCGGGCGCAAATCTCAGCCAGGCGCAACGGGTTGAGGGGTTCTTTGTGAACTTCTTGCTCTAAGTAAAACGTCGTAATAATTAGGTGGTCAGAAATTGATAGCACCTGTTTGAGCGCTGCCTCCAGCGGGAATTTGCGGTGTTCGGTCATAGAAAGCATTGTGGCAGTTTTAACCCCAGGAAATTTATCTTTAAAGCTGCTAATTAGAGCTTTCATTTTTTGCGCGTTGTGGGCGCCGTCCATAATTATTGTTTTGTCTTTGCTTTCAACTATCTCCATCCGGGCCGGAACGTAAGTCTTCGCGGTTGTCTTAAGCTGCTCAGCAGTTAGTGCCGGCAACTTATCGCGCCAAGCCACCAAGCCGTAGACTTTTGATCCCAAATACCAGTTGCGGCGCTGGAATAGTGGCAAATTTTTGGGCAGTTCACTGGGCACAGGTTTAATAATCTCGTGTAGCTCTGACTGTTGTTGGTCGGCTACCTCACGAACAATTTCCATAATTTCATCACTTTGTTGGTACATCATGACCGGGTTGTGCGGGTGGATGATGCCAGCCTTTTGAGCGGTAATGGCAGTTAGGGTTTTGCCCAGGACTTCTGTATGGTCTAACCCGATGTCCGTAATAACGCAGATTTTATCCGGGCGTTTAACAACGTTGGTGCCATCCAGCAGGCCACCCAAGCCAACTTCCACCACGGCATAGTCAACTTTAGCCTCCGCAAATTCCCAATATGCAAAAGCCACCATTAATTCAAAGTAGGTGGGCTTAACGCTTAACTTGTTAACTATACTTATGAATTTCCCGAGTTCTCGGCAAAAGTCTGCTTCCGCCATAGGACTTAGGTTTAGTTGTACCCTTTCGTTAATTTCATCAATATGCGGCGAGATAGTTAGGCCGGCTTTTTTACCCGCGGCTTTTAAAAATGCGCTGATGTAGTAGGCAGTTGAGGTCTTGCCTGAGGTGCCGGCAATATGAATAGTTTTATAATTTTCTTGCGGATTACCCAGTTCTTCCATGAGTTTTTGCATGCGCTCCAGCGTGTAGGCACCGCGCATGGAGTGGCCCGCCGGGATATAACCACGCAGGATTTTATTGGCCTCTTTGAAACTCTTAATCTGCATAGCAGGTATTTTACACTTCCCTGCCAATAAAAATACCCCTATTGGACTGGGGTATAAATTGGTGCCGGCGGAGGGATTCACTTTTGTCGATGAATCTCCAAAAGTGCCGGGGTAGTCCACTGGACTACCTGTTCGAATCCCCTCAACAAAAAAACATTGAAAAAGCCGGCACTAAAGCCGGCACTTTCAATGGTACACCCGGAGGGATTCGAACCCCCGATCTTCTGGTCCGAAGCCAGACGCTTTATCCACTAAGCTACGGGTGCGAGTGAGGAAGAAAAAATGTGTTTACATATTTATTTCTTCCGAACGAGCATCCGCCTTTTGACATCAGTCAAAAGACAGGGCACGTGCTCAGATTATAACAGATGTATAAGGGGTAGAGTCTAATAGCCGCTGGTGCTGTTCATATTGTGATGGCGCATGAATAAGACATAGACCAGGCCGTAAACAACAATAGCCACAACTACGTATATAACAATCTTTTTCTTAAGTGACATGCTGCCGTAACTAGCCTTGTCAGTTTTGGCCGCCGCAGGAGCTGAAGCATCGGCTTTGGCTGGCGCTTCAGATGCCGGCGTGTCGTTGGTAGCTGGTGTCTCCGGTTCTGCCGGTTCTTCTGGAGTTGGGTTTGTTGGTTCTGCTGGTGGTGTTTGCGGGTCCATAAGAAATTCCTTGTTTAGATACTTCTATTGTACACCGGTTAATAAAAATTCTTATGCTTGGTGCCCCGCACAGGAATCGAACCTGCAACCTTTGGTACCGGAAACCAACGCTCTATCCAATTGAGCTAACGGGGCTAATAATAACCAATGTTACATCATCTAAAGTAAAGATAGAACTTGGTCTACTTCTGAAGTTTGTGAAGACCGGCTATCAGACATATAGGCACTGGAACAAGAAAGACCAACGCCCAGAACATATTGCTGTTATGGACAGAGCTGCTGTGTCCAACATAATCAGCCGCAGCAAGCATAGCAAAGCCCCAAGCAAGAGACGTAATCAAACCTATAACGATGAGGCCTTTTATAGCTAGGCGTATTAAATTATTTTTTGTCATAGGGCTTAGCTCTTATCTGATGATTCGGATTTTGGCTCTGTCAAAGACTTTTGCTGGGCAGAGTTTTTTTCTGACTGGGTGAGCGTTGCCTGCAGGACTTCTATAATTCTTTGAGCGTGCTCTTTACTCATCCCAACCCGCGCCACAGGCACTTGGTTGCCCTCGCCCATGTTTTGCATAAAGTTCAAAATGGCACCGTACTTATTAATAGTAACTTGCATGTGGTCACTGTAGACAATCCGGTTATCGACCGGCATAAATGTTACTGTTTGCTTGCCAGACATGTCGTCGTTGCCACGCCCATCGTAGCCGGCTAATTCCCACAGCCGCGCGGCTTCTTCCTCGGCAATTTCAAAATGGCTGATCAGTAAAAGTAGAACGTCCTCGCTGGGGCACTTCCGGCCGCGCTCGTAGTTTTGCAGTTCTTCTTGTTCAATTTCCACCGCGCCAGAGGTTTCCGCTAAGCTTTCTTTGAGGTCAATCCTAACTGATTTAAGACGACTGCCGAGTTGGTGATAAGGAGTTTTGTGAGGGTCTTTCATCTTCTTAAAGGCAATAGTACGCCCATGCCAAAAACCTTGCAAGCTGAAGCGATTTATATTGGTAGCAAAAGAATTCTTTGTGTCCAGTTATAATAAGACCATGAATATTCAACAAGACGTTCCTCTAAGTCTGCATTCCACCATGCGCCTGGGCGGCCCGGCCAAATATTTGGCAGAAGTTAGCCAGCCCGCTCAAATTCCAGAACTAATTGCCTGGGCCAAAGAAAAGAGCTTGCCAGTAATTATGATCGGCGATGGCAGCAACATTGTCTGGAAGGATGGCGGCTTCCCCGGCCTGGTTCTAGTAGACAAATTAAAAGGCTTTAGCGTTGAGGGTGAGACGGTAGAGATTGCTGGCGGCGAGAACTGGGACGAAGCCGTAAAGCTGTCCGTAGAGGCCGGTTTGTCCGGCTTGGAGTTCTTATCATTAATCCCCGGCACCGCCGGGGCTACGCCAGTCCAGAACGTGGGTGCTTACGGCCAGGAAATTTCTAAAGTTTTAGTATCGGTTCACGCCTACGACGCACAAGATAATGATTTTGTTATACTTGGCCCTGAAGATTGCGGTTTTGGCTACCGGACGAGCCGCTTTAAGACTGTAGACAAGGGCCGATTTTTTATTACCGGGATAACCCTCAAACTTGCAAAAGATGACCCTCAACCGCCGTTTTATGATTCCCTGCAAAAATACCTAGACGACCAACAAATAACTGAGTACACACCTGGGGCTATCCGCGCCGCGGTGATTGCTATACGGTCTAGCAAATTGCCCGATCCAGCCAAAGTTGCCAATAACGGCTCATTTTTTGCCAATCCGATAATTACCAAGCAAGTCTTTGAGGACCTGCAAGTCCAGTACCCTGGCCTGGTGTCTTGGGAGACCGATGATGGTCAGGCCAAAATTTCGGCCGCCTGGCTGGTAGAACAGGCCGGCTTTGGCAATATGTCAGACAGTGAGACCGGTATGGGGACCTGGCCATTGCAAGCCTTAGTACTAGTTAATCAACATGCTAAAAGCACCGCCGATTTGCTCAAATACAAGCAAAAGATTGTAGACAAAGTTAAAGACATGTTTGGCATTACACTAGAGCAAGAACCCGAGCTTTTAGGCGTCTAGTTTGGCAGCGGGAAGGCTTTAGCGAACTCTTTAATTTCAGCGTTAATTTTAGCTAGCGTTTTGTCGTCACGGTGATTACTTATAGCTTGGTCTATCCAGGCAGCAACTTGCAGCATCTCGCTTTCTTTCATGCCGCGAGTAGTTAATGCCGGCGTACCCAGGCGGATGCCACTTGGATCAAACGGCGGCCGTGGGTCAAATGGCACGGTGTTTTTATTAACCGTAATGCCAGCTTTGCCTAAAGCCGTCTCGGCCTCAGCCCCCAGAACTTTTTTGTTACTTAGGTCAATTAACATTAAGTGGTTATCTGTACCACCAGTAACTAGGTCGTAGCCCTGTTTCATGAGTTCTGCGGCCAGGGTCTTAGCATTCTTAACAATCTGCTGTCCGTAAGTCTTAAACTCTGGCTGGGCGGCTTCTTTGAGCGCCACCGCAATCGCCGCGGTTTGGTGGTTGTGCGGCCCGCCCTGCAGACCCGGAATAATCGCCCGGTCAATTAGCGTTGGTAAGTTTTCACGCGAGCGTTCCACGGCTTTAAGCGGGTTAGACGGGTTGCCATTGCAAAGCAGTAGCGCGCCGCGCGGACCGCGCAGGGTCTTATGTGTGGTAGTCATGATGACGTCGGCGTAGCCAACCGGGCTAGGATGGGCTCCGGCCACGACCAGGCCCGCAATGTGCGAAATGTCTGCTAGGAAGAAAGCACCAACGGAATCGGCGATTTCCTTTAGTTTTTTCCAATCAAAAACCCGCGGGTAAACGGTAGCGCCGGCAATAAGCAATTTTGGTTTTTCTTTGGCGGCCATGGCGGCCAGCGCATCGTAGTCCAAATAGCCGTCTTTGCCGGTTTGGTACTGCACAGAGTTAAACCACTTGCCGGAAAAATTCACTTTTAGCCCATGCGTCATATGACCGCCGTAGTACAAATGCATGCCCATGACTTTGTCGCCTGGATCGAGCAAAGCAAAATAAACGGCTTGGTTGGCCGGCGAGCCGGAGTAAGCCTGGACGTTAGCGTGGCTAACGCCAAATAGTGCTTTAGCGCGATCACGGGCAATGTTTTCTACTTGGTCCACAAACTCGCAACCGCCGTAGTAGCGCTTGCCGGGGTAGCCCTCGGAGTATTTATCTGTCAGTCTGGAACCCAAAGCCGCCAAGACATCTCCAGACGTATGGTTTTCACTCGGAATCATTTCCAAGCCTTCGGCTTGGCGCTTGGTTTCCGCTATTATCAGTTTTTCAATTTCTTTGTCTTTCATGGTCGCATCCTCATTTCATCAAACACACTAAATTTTGGTAAAAACATTAGATATAGTGTGCTTGATTAGATCATGACACTATTTTAGGCCACTTTTCCCCAAATCTCAAAATAACCAATAAAAATACCCTACATGGTATATAATAGTGTTTTATGCACGAAACCAACCAGAAAATCGGCCATCTTATTACCCAGATACGACAAGAGAGGGGTATGACCCAGGCCGAGTTTGCGCGCAAGCTATCCACTAGCCAATCGGCGGTTAACCGCATTGAGCACGGCCACCAAAATCTTAGCCTAGAAACTCTAGGCCGCATCAGCGATGTGCTGCAAAAGCCGTTAATATCCCTGAACGCCGGTGCGATTAACCTGCAAATTGAGGGCGGGCAGGAACTATCCGGCGAGATTACTATTAAATCCAGTAAGAATGCTTCAGTAGCTTTGCTCTGCGCAAGTCTGCTTAACAAAGGCACGACTAGACTAAAAAACGTCGCCCGAATTGAAGAAGTTAACCGCGTAATTGAAGTCTTGCAAAGCATTGGCGTGCATGTGCGTTGGCTGGCCAACAATGAACTAGAGATTAAGCCGCCTGCCGTGCTTGATTTAGAAAAAATGGACAAAGACGCTGCCCGCAAAACCCGCAGCGTAATTATGTTTATGGGCCCGCTGATGCACATCGCTAAAGACTTTAAAATTCCTTACGCCGGTGGCTGTGAGCTGGGCCGCCGCACCGTCTTGCCGCACCTGTACGCCCTGGAAGAGTTCGGCGTGGAGGTTTTTACCAAGACCGGCCTTTACACGGTACAAGGATCGTAGACGCGTCGTGTAGGGAAAAGGTGTAGGGCGGGGGTATAAGTACGGGGGG
>CAZYVW010000022.1:0-11778 GCA_964651645.1 uncultured Candidatus Saccharibacteria bacterium | reverse complement strand
TGATAAACCTACTTCAGATAGCTTGTGAGCGTACAGGAAGCTTAGGTCATGGCAGAGCATTCTAATAGAAGTCATAACTATTATACAGGGTCATCCACTAGCTGTAACATCCTGAGAAATTATGATTTACTGCCAAACAATCTCTTTACTACCGAATCAGCAAACCGAAAATAATCAAGCACAGTCTGCTCGTCTATATGGTTCTTGGCTAACTGCCAAAGAAAAGGATTATCCTCTGCTTTGAGGTTATACTTTTTAACAATTTTCTTGGTCTTTGTGTCGTAGGCCGATGCTTCTGGCATAACTGCACCAGTAGTAATCTTTTTGATGTTGTAGTGCAGGTACGGGTTACGAACCTTATCCTTGAAGGTTTTTAATCGCTTGAGTTCATCTGTTTCAAAGAGTTTTAGTTTAGCCGCCTCGTCAATAACTTTGCCAAGCTCACTAGCTTCAATTCTGTCCCACTCTCCTTTGTCGTACACTTCAATACCTTTGGTATGGTCAACTATCGCGTGTTTTATGGCGAACTCAACCAATATAGCTGACAGTGTTATGGCGGCACCGTTTAGACCGAATAATATACACTCCCTGATTTCTGCGTATAGGCTTGTTAGCGGCGGTAGCGCTATCCGTGGCGGTGCTGGGAGCTGTTTAATTAGCTTTTTTGCATTCTCCTGCCTACCAGCAAATAGCTGGTCAACGTATTCTTCGTCAGTAATAGGCCTCTGCTCGTCTAGCTTTAGCCCCGCCTTGACCATATCCTCTAGCGTTTCAGGCGTAGCTATAAAGTGAGTAGCATCTTTTGCTTGCTCTGCTAACAGTTCGTTAATATCAACATCATCGGGCATCGCCAGTATCCTTCAAAATTTGTGGTATTGCGCTTTCAGGTATCTTACGCACTTGCACAATTTCTTTACCCTCAATGGCTTGCTTCATTAGACGGTGCAAGCCATCAAGAATTAGCCAGCGTTTCTTCCAAAGCATTATGTCAATCGGGTGCACAGTGTCAGCTTGCATTGTTCGCTGGTATTCTTCAACGTGTTGGTCTGGGTGTTCAATAACCTCACGCGGATTTACGTCATAGTAGCCATCGGGCTTTGACCAAATAAATGGCACATCAAAATGCCACGTCAGCTCGCCAATTGGCATATCTTCGGCTGGTACGTCCAGCTCCCAGACTTTTCGTTCATCCCAGCTAAAATCAAACCCTACTTCTTTGATAATATCTGGCATATCTCGGTTTGTTGTCACGCCAATAATCTACCTTCAATAAACTCATACTCAATCTGTTTAACTATTTCAGCATATCTGGTTGCTTTGATGATTTTTATCCCATCGTCCTCAAATGGCTTGAAGCTATCGGGAAGAATGTTTACTAGCCTAGTGGCAACTACGTTTTCGTCAAAAGCAGGATGTTTCAATGCTCCAAGTCTTAACAAGTACCACGCAGCTATAAAGAGTGAGCAAGGATATTTTTTAGCCTGAATGTAACTCACGAGCTTAGTTTTCAGCTTCTTGTCATCTAGGAGCATGAGTACCTCATCACAGAGTGGGATTAGCTGGCTTTCCCGATAAATAAAGTCGGGCTTGAAACCTTGCTCGGCTAGCCAAGCCGCGTAAGCATCGTAGTCAAACGTTGGGTCTGGAAATGAGTAGTCATCAACCAGAACAACCAAACTATATGTTTTATTTTCTGCCTCTAAGGACTTTGTCAGTTTACCCAAAATATCAACAGCAGTTTGATGCTCTTTTCCAATCTCACTGTTAGAGTAAATATGGGCGTACTCAATGGAAATATCTTTCATTTTAGTGCCTTTCAATTGGTTTTTGCTGCTCAGCCATATTTATAATGTCCTGCTTTATCACTTCTTTTCTAAGCCATAGACGGTCAGCTACTGCTAGTGAGCCGTCAAATTGCACGCCTAGTAGGGTCGTAAGCCACTTCTGGACATTAGGATTGTCGGTAAAGAAGTAGCTTTTTCGTTCGCCTACGCTTATCAAGTTCATAAACCAATCTGGCTTTATGCCTGAAAGTGCTTCTTTTAATACTTGTTGGTACTCGGCTAACACCTGTTTTCCGTCCCATACGACCAGCTGACCGAAGCAAACAGGCTGCTCAAACGATTTGAACGTTAATGTTTTAGTGTCGTTCTGTATTGCCGCAACAGCATCTTTTAGGATAGCTTCTTGGCACTCTGTAAAGTATTGAGCCGTCCAATCGTCTGGTAAATCAGCCTTTGTTAGTAAGTCTTTATAAGCCTCATCGTCACGAGGCGTCGTAACCTTTGCACCGAAGTTAAGTGTATTATCAAGGATGCCGCAGACAAGCAACCTTGCACTCACAACGCTCATCTTGCCGAGCAATCCTGCTGCTTTCCAACGTTCATATACTAGCGTGCAAGCCGCACCTATAAACTCAATGTGAGATTTGTCGCCAAGACGCTCTTGCCAATGCTCCTCAAAGCCAGGATGATGGTCAATTACTTCGTCTACTTGTTCGGGGTCAACTATCTTATCAAAATATGCTGGGTCAGAAACGTCTATCAGGGTGAACGTGTCGCTTTCTGATGGTGCATAGTCGGTTTTTAGCGGTGCTTGCCACGAGCGTACAATTTCGCTAATACTTTCGTTCAGGGGCGCTGTGCTGGCTGCAACAGCCTCATTACCCTGTGTTTGCTGCAATTCAGCATAGGCCACGCAGCCAGCGTAAGCGTCTATATCAACATAAGCAGAGCCGGACGTGACTACTCGCATACTTTATTTCCTTAACGTCGCTATTAGGCGCTGTTCATCAAGGAATAAGTCCAGTGCGTCGTTAATATTTGGAACAACAATGTCCGAGCTAAGCATAGTTTGAATATGCACACCCTCGGCTTGTAATGTAACAATTCGGAGCTTCACGGCTTTCATAAGCTCAAGGTCAATAAGTCCGTTGCCAATTGAGGCACATGTATCAGGCTCAAGTTCCAAAGCTAGATTGCGTTTGTCGTCTGCGTTCTTAGCCAGCTTCCACTCAATACCCAAGCTCGTAGCCAAGTCATCAGCGTCATTTCTTGTATTTCCCGTAAAGAATAAGACCTTAAAACCCTTAGCTTTGAGCTGGTCTAGGCGTTCTTTTACGCCCTCTGGCACTGTTCCCGCTACCGATAACGTGCCGTTCAAGTCCAAGATAATAGTTTTTATTTCAAGCTGTTCTTGTCCAGGTATATCGTATGTCATAGTTGGTTACTCCATTGTTAAGTAAGTATTACGGATTGCTTCAATAAGTTCGTTATCTAGGTCACTGTTTTTAGCCATCTCTGCTAATAAGGCTAGGTCTTTCGTGGGTACTTGGCTTGGCTTGAAAGGCACATTGCTTGTCATCATTTCTTTCAAATCCTCCTGCCAGACTTGCCCAAAATTATCCAGTGACTGCTCGCTCATAAACTCATAAATTGCTGGGATGTTAGCGTGATATTTTTGGAGCAATCTGTGTGTTTCAACCCCAACTGCTAAGTTCGCATACCTACTAAGGTTAAAAGTGAGCTTAGCAAGAGTGGCAGATGGAATATCGCCCATAAAGTGAGCTTTGCTGCCCATTGCTTCAAAAACACTCTTGTTATCTTCAAATACTTTTCTAGAACCTTCAATTAAAAACTCTGTTGTCCCATTGGCTGCGTGATTTTTGCCACCAATCATCGGTGCACTTAGGAACTGTTTGTTTTCAGCTTTGAGCTTACTCGCAAACTCTGTAACAATTTCGGGAGTTAAAGTGCTAGTTTCAATGATTGTTGAAATATTACTGTTTTTAGTAAGTAGCTGCTCAAAGATGACAGTGCGAGAAACACTTGGATTTGGCAAGCAAAGTATGGCAAGTTCACAAGCCTTAGCAATATCGGCAGGGCTGGCTGCTTTTTGAAGCCCCAAACCTGCTAATTCAGCTTGTTTCTTGTTATCAACATCATAGCCAATCACGTCATAGCCTTTGGCAAGCAGGTTTTTAGCCATACCGCTTCCCATATTGCCCAAGCCAATGAGACCAATTGTGTGAGGCTCAGTCATTACTGTAAGTTCTCGTCCAAGAATTGTTTTAGTGCAGTCATATCTTCTTTTGTGTGGTCGTAGAAATATGTGGGAATGCCAACAGATTTAGCAGTTTTAGCTGCATCCGCATTGTGCTCAAAGTAGACCACATCATTGGCAGTAAGCCCGTATTTTTCAAGAAGTATTTTGAAGTATTGCGGGTCAGTCTTCTCTGGATTGTGTTTGAGGGTAAATACCTCATAGGGTACTTGGTCTAGCCTGAACTGCTTGAACTGTTCATCATTTGCACCCGTTAGAACTATCTTAATGTTTGGGTAACTCTCAAGCAGCTTGTGCATCGGCTCAAGAATGCTGCCATCTTCAAGCACAAAACCATTTATCGCATCTACTAAAATTGTCTTCATTTTGCGGCTACCACGCTAATCTCTATTGTGGCACCAAGCGGCAATGCCTGGACGCAGACTGCTTCACGAACAGGAAACGGCTTAGTGAAGTAAGTCGGATAAACCTCGTTTAGCTCCGGCATCTGCGCCATATCAGTAACGTAAATAACTACCTTTACTATGTCGTCTACGGTAGCATCGGCAGCTTTGAGAATTGCAGAAATATTTTGCATTATCTGCTCAACTTTTTCTTTAACAGTGCCTTCAACGATGGAGCCGTCTGGCTTTCCGTGAATTTGTCCCGACACATAAATTGTGCCGTTGGCGATAATAGCTTGTGAGAGAAATGGTGCGCCTGGCGCATCTGGTGTATTGGCTGGTTGTTTCATTGTAATTTTCATCCTTTCGCTACGCTAATTTTAACACTTTAGCCCTTGATTTACTCACCCGACGTTTCGGGTAGACCCCGTGCGCGGTAGAATGAAGGAGTAACAATTACAATTACTATGAAAAAAGAATATCTAGATAATGCAAGCAAGAAGCTCCAGCAGGAAACCGCCGTCATAACGGCTAATCCTGAGTTTCAGGCTGATGTTGCCGAATTGCGTGTAAAGTGGAACATTCCAAAGGGCGGCTTCACCAACACTGATGACGTGCAAAACTGGCATGGTTGGCTAAACAAGCAGAGTGAGCAGTGGCGATTAGAGCAGTGGCCAAAGTATCGGATGCCGCTACTAAAACTCAAGGAGGCTGGACAGCTTAAAGAATATACGGATGAAAACGCACGTATTAACAAGCTAAATCCGCTAAACGACTTTTACCAAGAAGTTGGCAGTCTTCTAAAAAAGTACCGTCTGCGGCCTGGCCTTAAAGACGGTATTCGGGGGTACTTGTTGGTAAACCATCTGGGCCATAACTTGGGGGTAGCAATTCGTACACAAGAGGACCCTCTAACCGGCTTCACAGAACTGCAGCTCATTATTGACGAGAATACGACGCTAAACGACATTAAGGCTATGTGGTCAGCCGTAAATTTTCACCAAAACCAGCTTCAATATAAAAAGCGCCAGCTACGTGAACGTCCTCAAGATGAGCGTGACAAGCGGGCATATGAACTCACGAAGCTAGAGGGCAAGTCGGCAAAGGTCGCCGCCGATGAGCTAGGCGACGAGATGGGAGAAGTCTTTACTGATTATGAAATCCACGACTTTGTGAGGCGGTACAAAGAAAAAACTGGCATTAAGTAAGCTCGCTTAGCGCTTATACTTCAACTTCCAGCTGTAAGAAAATTGCAGCATGGAAAACTCAGATAATAACCAATACTTTACTCTATATGACCTTGGCTGTGCCGCTGCTCTGACCACGCTTGGTTTTGAGTTAGCCGATATTGACAAGGAAAACCCCCGCAAAGCACTCTTTCTTTTCACCTATTCTACCACGCTTGAGCAAGCCGCTAGAGATTATTGGTCAGACAACCTGACCGTTAATCCGAGGCGGTTTTTTGATGACCTCAAGATGCTTAAATCACGGATTTATGCGAGGTGAGCCATGCAATTAACCGAAGCCGAAATAAAGGAGTTTCAGCAAATCTACTTCCAAACATTTGGCAAAGAGATTAGCCGCAAGGAGGCCATCCGCAGCGGCATGAAGCTCATCCGGCTACTACGTATCTTGTGCGAACCCATATCAGCAAATGAACCAAAGGAGAAATATAATGCAGACCGAAGAACAACCGCCTAATAGTTTCGCAGATTTAGAAGCAACAATTAACAAATGGCTGCTAATCAACGACCCAGGCATAATCAGGGTTCTTACAGCCTGCGTGCTATCTAATCGCTTAAAGACTGACCCTGTTTGGTTGTTTATTGTCACGGCCTCTGGCGGTACTAAAACCGAGCTTCTGCGAGGTCTCAATAAAATCCACGATATTTACCCCATCTCTGACCTTACGCCCCAAACATTTCTAAGCGGCGAGAAAGGTAATAAGAACGCTAGCCTGCTGCACCGGTTGCCCAAAGAGGTCATTATCACTATGAAGGACTTTACTACGGTCCTCACGATGCACCGCGACAAGCGACACGCTATTCTTTCACAGCTCCGCGAGATTTACGACGGCCAGTACAGAAAGGAGTTTGGCACAGGCGAGACAAAAGACTGGAGCGGCAAAGTAGGTTTCATAGCTGGCGTTACGTCTGTCATTGACCACCACTATGGCGTTTACCAGGCACTCGGTGAACGGTTTATACAGTACCGGCCTACGCAGCCAGACCCCATCAAGTTATCGCTGAGGGCCATCGGCAACAATGGGAACGAGGAGGCTATGCGCGAGGAAATACAGACAGCCTTCGCAGACTTCATAAATGGTGTCCAGATACCAGAGGAGCCTATGGAGGTTTCCGAGGCTATGAAGCATCGCATTGCTCACCTCGCGGCCTTCTGTGTTACAGCCCGCAGTAGCGTTATCCGCGAAGGCTACTCCAGCCGTGAAATTGAGCTTATACCTGAGGTTGAACTACCTACTCGCCTAGCGAAGCAGTTCATAACCCTTTATAGCGGTCTGGCTCTTATCAGCGGCGGATTTACCGAAGCCGACTATTGCCTGCTGCATAAAATCGGCATGGACACCATTCCTCGTAACCGAAAGTTGACCATTGAATGCTTATTAAAGGCCGAGGAGCCACTAGAGACCACCAGCGTTGCCAAGGCTATCAACTACCCCGCAAATACCACCAGGCGCATCCTAGAGGACCTGGCTGGCCTTGGGCTAGTAACCAAGCGCGACCAGGGTGCTGGCCTTGCCGATATGTGGTCGCTGAGAAGTACAGCACGCAGTCTTTTGGCAGAGGCACAGCCAAACCCAGAGGAGTTAGTCAACCAGGTTTTCTTTGATGGTGCAGGTATACCCGAAACGTCGCACGTAAAGCCAGAGGAGGTGCCTATGGAGCAAGCTACGTTACTTTAGTCAGCAAATTAACCATAGAGGAACCAACTATGACGACATTCAAAAATTTCCAGAGAGACAAGAAACACTACCTATACGTTTGCTGCCCTTGCGGCAGTCAGCACAGGGTACCAGAAAAAATACTTGCAAATTATATGGCCGAAACCAACAGTCGCCATCTTTCAATGCAAGTTAAGCGTGGAATAGAAGCGGCCTTAAGACGTGGCGAGCCAGTAGGTCGGCCAACAAGGAGGAGCAATGGACACCATACGCATAAAAGTAACTAAGGTCTTTGAACGCATCCGGCAGAAAATGGATTTGATTGCTCAGCGGGAAGCTGACAACGATGTAAAGCTGATTGAGCTGTCAAAGCAGCAGCACATCTTCTACCACGTCAGGGTTAGCAATGAGCGAATACAATATGGGTTTGATAATACTGATGCAATTTACTTTGAGGATGCAGCGGACCTCCAGCACAAACTACCCAGCGTCCTGGGCTTTGTAATTGACCAGTACGACCTTCAGGCGTTGTTGGACGGCGATATACGACACATTACCATCGGGCTCGGGCCAGAGGATTTTAGCGGCGATGATATGGAAGTACGCTATGGCTAAGTCAAATAAGCGCAATCAGAATTCCCCAGCCAAGCAGTACACCAATGCCGAGGTGCGTAAGCGAATGACCACGACACTTCTCACTCTGGATAACCCAGCGGTGATACTCAAGCAACTTGGTGAGCTGCTGAGCCGTATGGACAATGGCGAGAGCGTTCCAGAGGATGGCAAGGCCTTCGCCGATGAGACTATTGGTAAGGGCGTGGCTATTCTGAACTTAGATACGCATTACCTATTGTCTATTGCGACCAAGGAGCAGTACCGCTCATACAGTATTGAGTTAGCCACCCAGCTCATAGCCGAGTACGACTGTAAGACTGCAAGTGAAAAGGCTTTGGCTCAGTTGACAGCTCAGGCCCAGGTTCGGGCGCTTCAGTATGCACAGTCACTTAACAATGCGGTTGCTCAGAACAATGCCGCCCCAAACCTGAATGCTTTCTTTGCGATTATGAGCAAGGAGATTGACCGAGCCAACCGGCAGTTCATAGCTGGTCTTACCACCCTCAAGCAAATCAAGAACCCAGCCCTGGCAGTCACTCTCAAAACTCAGTCAGCCTTTATCGCCCAGAACCAACAGTTCAATGCAGGAGGTAAAGATGGAACCAATTAAGCCATATCATTTCGGAGAAAAATTGTTGGTTGAGCAATGCCAGAAAATTGACATCTCTGACCTGCTGCGTGAGTACCAGCAACAGCTCAAGGCCATGATGCTATCTGCTGAGGTTCTAGGCACCCAAATACCACTCACAACCTCTCTGACACGGTTCGGTGGAATACGTTACTGGTTTAGCTGTCCATCGTGCAGAAGGCGCGTCGGTATCATCTACCAGCACCCTATGAGCGGTGTGGTCGGTTGCCGTGAATGCTTAAACCTGGACTACCGTAAGCGGCGATATAAAGGCATGACCGAGAACGAAGTAAGTAACTAAAGAAGGAGTAGAACTATGAAAAACGTAAATATGGAAGACCAGCACATATTCGTCATAACAGTGCTAGACAGTGCCGTAGACCCCCTAACCAATGAGACTGTGGTTGCGGCTTTTACAAATCAACGCGATGCTAAGAAGTTCTGGAAAGAGCTGACCGATGAGCTAGATGAAAATTCGGGCATCCGATATTTTATTGAAGATACCTGGCTACAGCGCAAAGCTGCGCCACCTTACCCGAAAAGTCGGACGTATAGATAATGGTAATGGTTAAAAAGTGGTATAATAAAAGCGTTGTACCGGTCCCTTATTTTTCCAAAAGGTTTTTTATTTGGCGTTTCTGCCCTGAATGGGCGGTCCTGTCAGAAAGCCATGCCTTTTGGAATGGTGGACTGGTACAACCAGGGCCGTCCACTTAGTTTTAAGGGGTAGAAATGGAACAAGACACATCCAAATTTAAGTACATCGCCTATATGCGCAAGTCCACCGAGGGTGAGGAGCGTCAGGTACTTTCTATTCCCGCTCAGCGAGACAAACTAAAAGAGTATTTCCCCAACCTCAAAATTATAGAATGGGTAGACGAACAGAAAAGTGCGTTTGAGCCATACAATCGACCCAAATTTGAGAAGGTACTTGAGCGTATCAAAAATGGTGAGGCTGACGGCATTATCGCTTGGCATCCTAACCGCCTATCACGCAATGAGGTAGATGCTGGTGCTGTTACTTACATGATACGCAAAGGTGGCATTAAAGACCTCAAATTCTGCTCTTATAACTTTGATAATTCTCCAGAGGGTATCTGGATGCTACAAATGGCTTTGTCGCAGGGTCAGTACGAAAGCGCCAAGCTAAGTAAGGAAGTGAAGCGCGGCAACGAACAAAAGCTCAAGTCCGGTGGTCCAACTGGCTTAGTGCCTGGCGGCTATCTAAATAACTTAGTGGACCACTCTGCCATGCCGGACCCTGACCGCTTCAACCTTGTGCGCAAAATGTGGGACTTAATGCTGACCGGCGATTACGCGGTGCCACAGATAGCCAGGATTGCTAACGAAGAATGGGGCTATATTACAGTTAGGCGACGTAAGGTCGGCGGTGTAAGTATCAACCCGAGTAGCCTTTATGCTATGTTCCGCAACCAGTTCTACGCTGGCGTACTTATTCGCAATGGCATTGAGTATGAAGGTACTCACAAGCAAATGATTACGCTGGAGGAGTTTGACCGAGTACAGATATTGCTCGGCAAGAAGGGTCGTCCACGCGCCAGAATACACGAGCTGGCTTACACCGGCTATATGTACTGCGGCGAATGTGGCTGTCGCATAACAGCCGAGGAAAAATTTAAGTACATAAAAAGCACCAAGGAGACGCGGCGCTACGTTTATTACCACTGCACTCGTAAACGAAAGAACTTCAAGTGTTCTCAGAACAGGCATCTTGAAGAAGCCAAGTTGGTTGAACAAATGAAAACCGAAATGATGAAATACGCTATCTTACCGAACTTTAGGGACTGGGGTTTACAGGCGTTAAATAACCACCATCTTATTGAGGTTGAAGACCGCTCTAAGATTTATAGTATGCAACATAGAGCAGTTACCCAGGCTCAAAGCCAGCTTGATAGCATAGACGACCTTGTATCACGAGGTGCGATGGACGAGGACCGCTATCAAAAGAAGAGTGTGGAGCTTAAAAGTAAGATTACAAACCTGGAGGAGGAGCTGCGTCAAACTGAGCTACGCGCTAAGACCTGGCAGGCTATATTTGAGAAGACGTTAGCAACTTGTGCGTTTGCGGCAGAGAAGTTCAATAAGGGCGATTGGCGCGTGCGACGTGCGGTATTGCTAGAAATAGGTCAGAACCCGACCTTAACCAATAGAGTATTCCAGCTTACATCTGAAGACTGGTTCCAGCCCATTGCAAATAGGTATCCAGAAGTTGAGGCTGAGTATAAGGAGGTTATAACCGCCGAATATGCCAACTCTACAGATAAGGAACTGGCTTTGGCGTCTGTTTATTCTAAATGGCAGGGGTGGCAGGGATCGAACCCGCGACCTACGGTTTTGGAGACCGGCGCTCTACCAGCTGAGCTACACCCCTACGTCTAAGTAAGTATAAAGCTTAAAGTATAAAGCTTAAAGCCAGTCCTGCTGTATTTTTGGTGCAAAGGTATTTCAGACTTTAGACTTTAAGCTTTAAGCTAGGTTACTTAGTTTCGCGGTGAGCTAAAACTTTACCCTCGTGCTTGCAATATTTTTGCAGTACCAACCTATCGGTTGTATTCTTAGGGTTTTTGTCGGTAGTGTAATTGCGCTGATGGCAACTTTCACACTCCAAGGCAAAAAATGGACGGTTTCGTTTAGGCATACTAGGCTCCTTCTGCGGGAGTTATTAATGAAGCAATAAAATAGAGGACAGTGCCAGGAAGTACTCCAGATAAAACTACAATTGCCAGGACCATTAATCGAATAATCGTTGCGTCGGCATCAAAATACTGCGCCAAACCACCACACAGTCCGGTAATTTTGCGATCTTTAGAGCTTCGAACAAGTTTTTTCATCTGTATATATCCTTTACTTTCTGGAGCCCAAGGCGAGGATTGAACTCGCGACCCCTTCCTTACCATGGAAGTGCTCTACCACTGAGCTACTTGGGCACGTCCACCTATCAAAAATCTAAATCCTGGTGCCGGGTGAGAGATTGTGGCCAAGGCCACCTCCGCAAAGTGCTCGTCAAATTCAAACAAGTTTGATTTGTCTGCGCGCATTGCTCCACCGAACTCTGCCGAGAGTTTTCACTCGTCCGGCAGGACTCACGTCCAATCATTATTGGCCGCAAGTCCTGGTGCCGGGTGAGAGATTCGAACTCCCGAAGGCGTAAAGCCAGCTGATTTACA
>CAZYVW010000021.1:0-12269 GCA_964651645.1 uncultured Candidatus Saccharibacteria bacterium | reverse complement strand
TCGTCGACGGCTTGTAGGACTTCGGCGAAGGAACTGTATGGCTTAGCCGCTTGCTGTGCGCCGCCATAACGCTCGTAAGTCAGGTAGTAGCAGCCCAGAACAATGTCTTGCTCAACATGCAAAATCGGTGAACCATCGGCTGGTTTTAGTAAGTTGCGGTTGCTGGCCATGATTTCGCGGGCTTCCCGCTGTGCCTGCTCACCAAGCGGCAAATGGACAGCCATTTGGTCACCGTCAAAGTCGGCGTTAAAGCCCTTACAAACTAGCGGGTGCAGCTGGATAGCCTTACCTTCAATTAATACTGGCTGGAAGGCTTGGATAGACAATCGGTGCAAACTTGGCGCACGGTTTAGGAGGACATATTTGCCTTTAATTACTTCGTCCAGAGCGTCCCAAACCGCAGTTTCGCCCATTTCAATCATGCGCGTGGCAGAACGGATGTTATGAGCTTGTTCGCGGGCAATTAACTCACCAATTACAAATGGTTTAAATAGCTCTAAAGCCATCATTTTAGGCAAACCGCACTGGAAAATCTTAAGTTCTGGGCCAGCAACAATTACTGAACGGCCAGAGTAATCGACACGCTTACCAAGCAAGTTCTGACGGAAGCGTCCCTGTTTGCCCTTAAGCATGTCGCTTAGAGATTTCAAACGGCGACGCTGGCCAGTAGCAGCCACAGCTCGGCCGCTTCTAGCGCTGCTGTTGTCTACAAGCGCATCCACAGCTTCTTGCAGCATACGTTGCTCATTGCGGCGGATAACCTCTGGGGCATTTAAGTCAATTAGCTTTTTAAGGCGATTGTTACGGTTAATGACGCGGCGGTAAAGGTCGTTTAAGTCAGAAGTTGCAAACCGGCCACCAGTTAATTGAACCATTGGCCTTAGATCTGGAGGAATAACCGGCAAAACGGAAATACACAGCGCATTTGGTTTGATTTTAGCTCGCTCCATGCTCTCCAGTAGCCTTAGGCGCTTCATCAATTTCTTTTTGCGTTGGCCTTTGGCGTCCTCGGCTTCTTTGCCAATATCAGCGATTAGCTGGCTTAGGTTAACTTCGTCTAGAAGCTCTTTTAGGGCTGAACCACCCATGCCAACCTCGGCTAGATCTTGAATCTCATCTGGTAGATTGCGGTAGTCGGTTTCTGAGATTAAAGCTAGCTTTTCCATAGCTTCCAGCTGAGCTTTGGTTATCTCATACTCTTTAGTTAGTTCTTCCAGCTCTTTAGTCTGTTTTTCAGCCAGGGATTTAACATCAGCTTTTTCATCTTTGGCTTCTTTCTCATAACGCAGTTTGATGGCTTCTTTGCCGGCTTCAAACTCTGCTTCTTTATCAGCCAGCATTTTGTCGCGGGCTTTAACATCAACACTCTTGAGTACGTAACTGGCAAAGTAAGCAATGCGCTCTAGGTTCTTGACAGTCATACCAAGTACTAAGCCAATGGCACTGGGAGTTCCGCGCAAAAACCAAATGTGGGCTACTGGGCTAGCTAGGGTAATGTGGCCCATGCGCTCGCGCCGGACGATTGATTTGGTAACAATCTCACCGTTTTTATCTACGGCAGCCTCGCGGGAGCGAACGCCCTTATATTTGGCATCGTGCGGGTTAATGTCTTTAACCGGGCCAAAGATGCGCTCGCAGAACAGACCGTCGCGCTCTGGTTTTTGGGTACGATAGTTAATGGTTTCTGGTTTAGTAACCTCGCCATGTGACCATTCTGAAATATCGTCGCTGCTAGCTACAGCTAACCTTACGGCGTCAAACTCGGCAATATCGGTTCCATAGTTATAGCGGCGCATTATTTTTCTCCCTCTGTTACGTCTTCTTCGGTGACGGTTATTGGCTCTTCAGCTTCAGCTTTGCTTGCAGCGTCAATGGTTGCCACTGCGCTGTCATCCAGTTCGTCGTTTAAGTCGTCCATAACTCTGAATTCGTCGGCTACATCCTCAGCCGTTACATCAACTGGGTTGATCTCACCTGTCGGGACTTCCGTTTGAGGTTGGTGAGCTGCATCGTCCTTGATGCTGGCGGCCAAGATGCTCTCGGCATCAACAACTTCATCAGACTTAATCAAGTCAACCTTTAGTCCAAGACCTTGTAGCTCCTTAACAAGCACGTTAAAGCTTTCTGGAACTTTTGGCCCGACAATCTCGGTTTTCTTAATGATCGATTCGTAAGCTTTGCTTCGGCCGTAGACGTCATCAGACTTAATAGTCAGCATTTCTTGTAGGATAGTCGCGGCTCCGTATGCCTCCAAAGCCCAGACTTCCATCTCGCCAAAGCGCTGGCCACCGTTTTGAGCCTTACCGCCCAGTGGCTGCTGAGTAACCATAGTGTATGGTCCAGTGCTGCGAGCGTGGATTTTATCGGTGACCATGTGATTTAGTTTGATCATGTACATAGAACCAACGGTTGTTAGTTCTTTAAAAGCATCGCCGTTGCGGCCGTCAAATAATTGTTGCTTACCATCATCTGGCAGACCAGCTTTGTTTAGAAGCTCTTTAATTTTGTCAGTTGGTACGCCGTTAAATGATGGGCTGGCAACTTTCATACCTAAGATTCGGGCGGCCATACCTAAGTGAGTTTCAAACAATTGTCCGACGTTCATGCGGCTTGGGACACCTAGGGGGTTAAGCACAATATCAACTGGTGTGCCGTCAGCCATAAATGGCATGTCTTCAACTGGCAAAATACGGGCGATAACACCCTTGTTACCGTGGCGGCCACCAAGTTTGTCACCAACTGAGATTTTGCGCATTTGAGCCACAAACACCTGAATTTGCATAATTACACCGGCTTTTAGCTCGTGGCCATTAGCGCGGGAAAATACTTTAACGCCAACAACCTTACCGTGTTTGCCGTTGCTCATTCGCTGTGAGGTGTCGCGGACTTCCTTGGCCTTTTCGCCAAAGATAGCACGCAGTAAACGTTCTTCACTGGAAAGTTCTTGCTCGCCCTTAGGAGTAATTTTACCGACTAAGATATCACCAGGATGAACCTCGGCGCCAATCCGGACAATTCCGTCTTCATCTAGGTGTCTTAGGGCTTCCTCGGACACGTTAGGAATGTCGCGAGTAACAATTTCTGGGCCTAGCTTGGTTTCTCGGACTTCGGTCATGTAGTCAACAATGTGTACAGAAGTTAGCGAGTCATCCTCAACTAACTTGCGGGAAATAATAATCGCGTCCTCAAAGTTGTAACCCTTCCAAGGCATGAAGGCTACTAGCAGATCCTTACCAAGTGCCAGCTCGCCATCAGCTACCGACATACCCTCTACCAGGGCATCACCAGCTTTGACCTTGTCACCAGCGTTGACAATTACTTTTTGGTTAATGCTGGTGCCTTCGTTGCTGCGAACGTAGTGTTGGGGTTGGTAAGTAGTGGTGTGTTTCTTGTACTTAACTACGACTTCGTCTCCGGTGGCTTTTGTAACCGTGCCGTCTTCTTCAGCAACTATTAACTGGCCCGAGTTTTGGGCAACCAGGCCTTCCAGGCCGGTACCAACAATTGGGGCTTCAGGACGGATTAGCGGCACAGCTTGGCGCTGCTGGTTACTACCCATTAGTGAACGGTAAACGTAGTTCTTCTCAATAAAAGGAATTAGTCCAGCGCTAGAACCGATAATTTGCTTGCGCGCGGCGTCCATGTGCGTGGCGTCATCGGCATCGACTTCTCCTGATTTCAAATAAGACCGAGCACTAATACGATTGTTTTTAAAATAGCCTTGGTCGGTCAACTCTTCGCCGGCGCTGGCAATAACGGCGTGTTCTTCAGCGGCCGCGTCCAAATAAACGATTTCGTTGGTAACTTTAGCCTTAACAGGCCATGTGGCCCGCCCTGTAACGGCGGCCAGTTTTTTAGCGTCAGCTTCTTTAATAGTGGCACCAGCCTTAACAATCAATTTGCCTTTGGCGTCTTCTAGGTTAACGCTAGCAACTTGACCAACAGTCTTCTTGGCTGGAACAGCGTTGACTACTTTGCGGTAAGGGGTCTCAATAAAGCCGTAGTCGTTAATCCGGGCATAGTTAGCTAGGTTAAGCACCAAGCCAATGTTGGCGCCTTCCGGCGTTTCAACGGCGCAAATCCGGCCGTAGTGCGTAGCGTGGGCGTCGCGGACTTCAAATCCAGCGCGCTCACGTGATAAACCACCGGGGCCCATAGAGCTTAGGCGGCGTTTGTGCGCCAACTCAGACAATGGGTTAATTTGGTCCATAAATTGACTTAGCTGCGAGGAAGCGAAGAATTCACGAACGGCGGCAACAATTGGCCGAGCGTTAATCAGCTGAGCTGGTGTCACTGTCTCAATCTCGCTCATGCTCATGCGGTCTTTGGTGTTGCGCTCCATGCGCAAAAGTCCAATCCTGAATTGGCGCTGAACTAGCTCACCAACCAGTTTTACCCGACGGTTAGCCAAGGAGTCGATGTCATCAGCTGGTTCTTGAGTGTTATTAAGCCGTATAATCTCGGCAATAATGGCTGTAAGGTCTTCCAGACGCATAACGCGGTTTTCAGCGGTGTTGGGGATATCTAGGTCAAGACGCTTGTTAATCTTGTAGCGACCAACCCGGCTAAAATCAAAGCGTTTGAAGTTATAAAACATGTTTTCTAGCAGAGAGCGAGCATTATCAACAGTTGCTAGATCACCAGGCCTAAGGCGACGGTAGACTTCAATCAAGGCTTCGTTAGCACCCTGTGATGGATCTTTTTCAAGAGTTGCGTCAAGATAATTAAGTTTGCCTTGGTCAACGTGCTTGAATAGGTCCTTCATTTTTTCATTAGACACGCCCAGCGCACGCATAAGTGTGGTAACCGGGATTTTACGTTTGCGGTCAATCTTGACGTACATTGCGCCGTTAGCGGCTGTTTCAAACTCTAGCCACGCACCACGGCCAGGGATAACCTTAGCTCCATAGAGGTTACGAGCACCGTGAGCATCGGCCGTAAAGAAAACACCAGCTGAGCGAATCAACTGGCTAACAACTACACGCTCGGCGCCGTTAATTACAAAAGTGCCGCGAGTAGTCATCCATGGATAATCACCAAGGTAGATTTCTTGTTCTTTAACTTCGCCGGTAACTTTATTAGTTAGCTCTACGACTGCCTTCAACGGCGCTTCGTAAGAAACGTTGTTCTCACGGGCTTCGCCCTCGGACATTTTTGGCTCATCAAAATGATAGTGTTTAAAACTGAGTGATAATTTGGTGCCAGTGTAATCGTCAATTGGACTGATTTCAGCAAACAGCTCGCCAAGACCTTCCTCTACAAACCACTGGAAGGATTTGTTCTGGTGGTCAACTAAGTTTGGAATTTGAACGGCGTCGTCTTGGCCGCTAAAATAAACGCGTTTTTTATCTTGTGTCTTCGCTTTTGGGGTGAGGGTGCTCGGGGCTTTTGCCATCGTGTTCGCTTATACTCCTGGCTTTTTTGTCTCTAAAAGGTCGGCTGGTATCGTCCTGTTAAAAACAAAAAAATTAATAATAACTCTTTTATTTAAAGGGTGTTTTTGTAATTAATTGATCACGTGCACGAAGATCTCTAAGACTGGAGGTGTATTTGTGATGCTTTTGGTAGCCAACTACAGCATCGCCCAGCTTACCCTACTTCATAAGAAAGAATATAGGGTTTCTTGATATGAGTCAAGCCTTTTAGAGCTCTCGCACCCAGAGTTGCCGCGCCACGTAAACCTCGTCACCTATATTGTAAGGCTGAAGCGGGCCCGCGGGCTCAAAACCATTAGCTTCGCATACTCTAGGTTTGACTCTGTCGTCTGGCAAGGTTGCCATCCAGAGGGTGTCAACCACCTCGTCATTGGGGACAGATTTGCCTACCTGCACCAGCTTACTAAGAACTTGATTACCAATATCCATCGCCTCGACTAGGTGACGAATGCCTAACCAGTAAGAAGCTTCAGCGCCTACTTTGGCGGGCAGAAGATCGGGTGTCGGATTATGAGCCTGCAAAGTAGCCATACCTATAGCTTTTTTATCTCTTTTTACTACGTGGCCAACCAGACCAGCATCAATTGCTCGCTCGGCGACAATCTTTAAGCGTCGGGCGCCTCTTATTGGCTTGCGGTAGCCTTTGTAAGGCAGAGGCAACTCTTTTGCCAGGTCAATAGCATTAATCCCCTGCGTTTGTGTGGCATCCGACAAGTCAAAGGCAGCACTGTAGCGGTCTCTAAAGCCTAGGTCTTTGATGTTTTGCAAATGAATTTCTGACATGATTACTCCAAGTAATGTTTAACAATACCAGCTTAGTCTCCTAAGACCATGAAAATTTTAGCTTTTGGTTTGCTTGAGTGATTCTATAACTTGGTCAACGATGCCGTATTTCTTAGCTTCTTTGGCATCCATCCAATAATCCCGTTCCATGTCTTCCTGAATTCGTTTTACGGTTTGGCCGGTATTTTTAGCCATAATTTCGTTTAAGCGGTGCTTAACCCTCAAAGATTCTTTAAGGTCAATTTCCATATCAGTAACTTTGCCACGAGTGCCGCTGCTGGGCTGGTGAATCATAACTGTCGAATTTGGCAGTGCGTAGCGTTTACCTTTAGTACCGCTGCTAAGCAAAAAGGCAGCGGCCGATGCTTGAACACCGATGCCAACGGTTTGGATATCATTGGTAACGTATTGCATGGTGTCATAAATTGCCAGGGCGTCGTAAACGCTGCCGCCGGGACTATTTATATAAAGAAAGATGTCCTTTTTGGCATCTTCGGACTGCAAGAATAGCATTTGGGCCACGACTAGATTGGCGGTGTGTTCATTAACGTCCTCGCCAAGAAAGATAATGCGGTCTTTTAGTAAACGAGAATAAATGTCATAGGCCCGTTCTATCCGGCCTTCGGTTTCAATAACAGTTGGGATCAAAACATCACCAGGTTTGTTCATGTACAAATAGTTTATATAATTGGCACTCGTGAGTCAAGAGTGCTAGTTTAACTGAGGTGGCGTTATAAGTTGTGACGGAATCACATCTGGCTCGAGTGGCACAAATTCCGGGCTGGCAACAGACAAGAGTACTTTCATGCCAAAGAGTCTACAAGCCTCAAGAACCTGCTGGTGTCGTAGGGCCTCATCTACTGGGATTACGCCAGGGTCAAAATTTGGAGCACTCATCTAAAGTATATTGTACAACAATCGTCAACTGTGGGTTAGCTGGCGTAGCCGACGAGCTTTTCAACGGTCTTTTCGGCTAGCATGCGGGAGGCAATATCACGGCGGCTTTCCGGTTTATCAAGCTCCGCCTGGGTGGCGCTGTCTTGATATTGGCCCTTTAGCAACTGAATGCGGACTTCTAGCTCTTCTGGAGTTACTTCAAGTTTTTCCTTTTCAGCAATTTCCGCTAGGACTAGGCCAGTCTTTACCCGCTCCTCGGCTTCTGCGCGCTTTTTGGCGCGGTGTTCCTCGGCCGTAACGTCTTCATCTTTTAGGTGTTCTTCCCAGGTTTGGCCGCGGTAAAGTAGGTTCTGCCTTTCGTCTTGTTCGAGGCGATCCAGCTGGTCTTCAACCAGTGGCTCAGGGACAGACATTTTGGTTTTGGTAACAATTTCTCTAACTAACTCATTCTCATAACCCCGCTCTGCCTGGTTTTGCTTTTCAACCAAGACTTGCTTGCTGATGTCATCTTTAAGCTCGGCCATGTTTTTAAACGGTCCGATTTTAGCGGCAAATTTATCATCTAATTTTGGCTCCACGATTTCTTGAACTTTAGAAACATTAACCGTAAAGGTAACCTTTTTCTTGGCCAGTGCCTTGACGCCGTAGTCTTTAGGAAACTCCAGTGTAAAAGTTTTTTCGTCGTTGGCTTTAATGCCTATAAGGTTGTCCTCAAAGCCCGGGATAAAACTATCACTGCCCAAGACTAGCGGGTAGTCCTTGCCATCAGCACCGTTAACCGGCTGGCCCTTGTCGTCAACCCCCTTAAAATCTATATAAACTTGGTCGCCAGATTTTGCTGCTCGGTCAACGTCTTTTTTGTCCGCAGCGCGAGTTTTTAAATCTTCAATAACGCCGTCAACATCCTTAGGCACAACACTAACCTTAGGCTTAGACTTTTTAAGCTTGGTGTAATCTGGCAGGTTAATTTTGCCAATAACGTCTACTTTGGCCTCAAACTCTAGTTGAGTAAATGGCACAAACTTCTTGAGCGATACCTCTGGGGCTGCCACTGGGCGGAAATTTTCACGCCGGGCAGCTTCTACATATAGGTCGTTAATGGCTTCTTCTAAAAATTCACTTTGCAACTGGTTTTGGTCTATGTGCTTCTCAAGAACATTTAACGGCGCTTTGCCTCCGCGGAAGCCAGGTATTTTAAGACTGGGAGTATTAAACTTTTGCAAAACAGATTGTTTGATTGGCTTTAGCTCCACGCTATCGGCACTAATAAGCACAGTAATTTTGGTTTCAGCTTGGGGAGTGACTTTGATTTGCATGAATTGTTAGTCTAACAGATACGTCCGGTTTTTTCCAGCCAGTCTATAGCTTCTTAAGCAGCACAAAAATCATAACAGCGGCCCAAGGTATTTCCACGGCTATGCCGCTGGGACGCTGAAACCACTGGATGTTTGAGTGGAATTTTTCTAGCCAGCTAATTTGATGTGTTTTACCGCGCACGGCAGCCAGCCACTTTGGCACATGCGTAAAGTCGGGGCTTGCGGCAGCAAAAGCGCAGAGCGAGGGCAAAAGCCAGTTGTTTGGTGAAGCGCCGTATAAAAATGCTACCAGTAAGACGCATAGTGAAGCATCAATTAGTAAAGCAGCTTTGAACCGCTTACTTGCCATACCCTGCAACCACGGTGTGTCAAAGTGTGGTATGACATCGCAAACAAAATGCGAGATGACCGCCAACGGCAAAGCCACTACTGGGTGAGGCACAACTACCGCAATAACGGCCCCCGTCAGGGCGTGGTTAATAGCTCTCATTCTGCCGCTTTGATGATTGCCGCTAGTTCTTCAACGGTGCCGGAGTTTTCCTGCCCACTTTGCATGTCTTTTAGAGCAAAGTTTTGGTCTCTTAGTTCTTTCTCACCCATGACGACAACGTAGCGGGCGCCACGCTTGCTGGCGGCTTTTAGCTGAGCTGGCAACTTGCGGCCGCTACTATCTACGGCTACGCGCAAACGCTGATGTCTGAGCGCTAGAATGGCTGGTTGAGCTTCTAGGTAAACATCGCCAGCTAGTAATACCCAGATGTCTGTTTCAGGCGGGAAATCCGGAAATAGTTTGTTTGATTCTAGGAAGTTTTGCAGCGTTACATCACCCATGGCAAAGCCAACGGTTGGCACTGGTTCGACGCCAAAGGCGCCAACTAGGCCGTCATAACGGCCGCCGCCAAACATTGAGCGGTTGTTTTCCGGGTTGGTGTCAAAAATTTCAAAGACAAAATCTGTGTAGTAGTCAAAACCACGGGCCAGACTGCCGTCGAACTCAATGTTAGTAATTCCCAATTTCTTGGACTCATCGAGTACCTTCTGCAATTCGGGGCTGGCTTTGGCTTTACCGCTAACAAATAGTTCCTTAACGGCCGTGACCTTTTTAGGATCTTTTAGCAGCTTTTCGACCTCCCCTAAGAAGTCTTTCTCGTTCATTTTACTGAGCTTGTCTAACAGTCTTACGAATGCCCGCTTGTCCTCCGGTTTTAGGTCTAATTCGCTCAGGTTCTTGTCTAGCAATTTGCGGCTATTAATCTTAATGACGTACATGTCGCGCTTGGCGCCAAAAGATTGCAGGACAGTATCGGCCACTTGGATCATTTCCAAGTCGCCTTCCACGCCGGGCACGCCGAACAAGTCAATGTTCAGTTGGTAAAACTCGCGTAGCCGGCCCTTTTGAGAACGCTCATAGCGCCACAAATTAGGAATGGAATACCAACGTACGGGGTAAACCAGTTCTTGGCGTTTGCCGGCCACCATCCGCGACACACTTGGCGTCATTTCAGTACGCATCGTCACGCTGCGCCCCCCGCGGTCTTCAAATGTGTAGGTCTGCTCGTTGACAATCTCGTCGCTAGTTTTGCTGGCAAACAGTTCTGTTGGTTCCAATACTGGCGCGTCGTATTCCTCGTAGCCAAACCACTCAGAGACAGCCCGTAGCATACTAAACATATACTTTTGTCTGCGTTTGTCTTCCGGGTAAAAATCCCGCATTCCCTTATAGGGTTGTGTTGAAAGTGGCATAGCTTATCTCCATTGTAGCATTTGCATTATTTAGACCTTATATAGAAGTGCCGGGTAACTTTCCAGCAATGGCTCAATTACAACAAAATCATTTTCTCTGATTGTTTCACCAGTACTAACTAGATCTATTGCAGGAATGCCTAAACTATCGGCAACGCCTTCTACAGCGCCCGAAACACACATTTTTAGATTTATCTTGTATCCATATCTGAATTTAAGCCAGCCCGCAATGTTTGGGTAAGGCGAAACAACGTCAATTGGAATCTCACGTGCTAAAAGTTGCTGCCTTAGTGGTTCCTCACGAACTGATGTCGAGGCAATTAAAGCTACGTTCCCTAATATCGTTTCGTTTGCACGAAACAAACCAAGACTTATGTCTCTATCACCTTCAACTGCGTCTAAATACCATTCATATCCAGTTAACCCAATAGCATCTGGAGTATCTAACTCATTTAGTACCTTAGGTATATCTCTGCCACGCACCCGTCTAAACGTAGTCCCGTTTGAAACAACCTTTAGCTTGCGTGGTCTAGCTTCTGGCACTTCAAAACCTGATAGTTGCTGGTAGGCTTCTACAAACGGCTTCTCATACCTGCTAGGCAATAAAACTTGTCTTGCAGATTTAGCAATATCTTCTTTACTCTTATTAAATTCACTCATTTCATTTCTCCTAAATCAAAATTAATAGTTGTCCCATAGAATTATTTCCGTGGGAATTAAAAAACGCCGGGGAGCCCGGCGTTATAAGGATTCTAAGACAATAGAAAACTAACCGAGCTGCTCCGGCGATATATGTACATGCAACTGATTAGTTCTTTTGAACATGAAGATGATTATAACACTTATGCAAATATGTGTCTAGCCCTCAGTTTGTGCTTGTTCACTAGCTGGCACGGCTTCCGGTACGTAAATTGGAAAGTCAGCTACTTCGTACTCGGCCTGGGGAACATTAGGGTCACGTAAGTGATGTTTTAAATTATTGCGCTCACGGATTACCCATTCAATAGTTGACACAGCTAAAATATGCTCCGCATTAGGCCCCGCCTTAATTCCTGTGAGTTTATCTGGATTTGAGTTAACAAAGTCTTCGCGCATGGCAATATTATAACACAATTGTACGCAATTCTCTAGTGTTGCAAGTATTGAGGTGAAGTAAGATAATTGCTGTAACTAACTAAAGGAGTTCCTCAGATGACAGAACCCGAGGTGCAAGCAAAAACTACAAAAGGACCAAAAAGCGCGTTTAAACTGTTTAGCGAGAGTAAAGACTTAGTAATGCAGAATCTTATGCCGTTTGCCGTCTTAGCAGCTATCCCCCTCCTAATGTCTCTTGCCGGGCGAGCTAGCCTCAGTGGTAGCCGTTTTGGTATGTCTGGGTTTAGTGTTACAACAGCTGCTTGGTCATGGAGCCGAGCCGGAACTTTTACGATTCTTGGGTTAGCCGCAGTAATTATTAGCCTTGTCATCCAAGCCATGATCTACGTTCTGGCACTGCAAACCGCTGATGGCAAAAAACCCGGCCTTGACGATATTTATGCAGCTACCAAGAAGTATATTCTTAGGATTATCGGCTTGAGCATCCTTGTTGGTCTAGTGATAATGGTTGGCCTGATAGCTTTGATTGTGCCCGGGCTAATCTTTCTGAGACGCTATTTTCTGGCGCCCTATGTCTTGATTGACAAAGATGTCTCAATAACTGGAGCCATGAGAAAAAGTGCTGAGCTAACCAAACCATACTCTGGCTCAATCTGGGCATTGTTTGGTGTTGGCATATTGCTTAGCCTGCCAACAATTGTTCCTATGGTTGGCGCAGTCATTGCCAGTATTCTTGCTATGCTCTATGCCGTTGCACCGGCTCTGCGTTACCGCGAGCTAGAAAAACTAACTAAAGCCTAGCTAGTTCACTTAAGGTTTAAGTCCTTCGTGCACCCGAGCAAAGAGGGGATTCTTTGCTCGGAAAAGGAAGAAACCTGCAAGACCAAACAAAAAAGATGCCACTTGATTGCATCTTTTTTATGTTTGGTTGAAAGGAATTCTGACGTGGTGCGCGGGAGAGGACTTGAACCTCCATGCCTTGCGGCACTAGCTCCTAAGG
>CAZYVW010000020.1:0-12338 GCA_964651645.1 uncultured Candidatus Saccharibacteria bacterium | reverse complement strand
TTGGGTCTAAAAATGGCCGAGGAAAAAGACCAGCTTGATAAAAAAGTTGAAGAAGTCCTACAGCAAGCCCGTTTAGAAGCAGATAAAATCATTGCCGCCAGCGAGCAAGAAGCTGGGGCTATTATAAAAGAAGCCGAAGTTCAGGCCGGCCGTAAAGCCGACGATCTGCTAGCTGAGGCTAGAGTGCGAATTGATAAAGACATAGACGCCGCCAGAAAAGGCTTGGAAAAAGAAGTTGTACAGCTAGTAGCGGCTGCGACAGATAAGATTATTGGTGAAAAACTGGACGCCCAGAAGGACACCAAACTGATTGAGAAAGTACTAGGTATGGTCAAATGAAAATCTCTGCCGACGACCTGGCCCGCTATATTGCCAAAGAAATCCAAGCTGGCAAAGACTTGGGGCGATTATCAAAACGCGTTGCCGAGTTCTTGGTGTCTGAGCGCCGCTCGCGCGAGCTAGGCACTGTAATGCGTAAAGTTTCTGCCATCCGCGAACGTGACCACGGCATAATTGAAGCCAACGTCACTAGCGCCCATCCCTTGCCTGCTTCTACCAAAGCCCACATTAAAGCCTTGCTGGGTCGCAAAGTCGTTCTAAACGACATCTTGGACCCTAGTGTAACCGGCGGCGTACGTGTAGAAACGGCAGAAAAGGGCCTGGATATAACCGTAGAACACCAATTAAAGCAGCTAAAGCAACTTACAGGAGCTAACACATGAGCGAAATTTCCGTTAAAGAACTCTCGGCAGATATCCGGGCAGCCATAGACAAACTTAAAGCTTCCGACAAGCTGGAAACCCACGGTATTGTTACCCGCATTGGTGACGGCGTGGCCTGGATTTACGGCCTAAGCGGCTGCGGCTTTAACGAGATGCTAGAGATTGAAACTACCGATGGCGGCAAGGTCTCAGCTTTTGCCCTAAACCTAACGGAAGATGAAATTGGTGCCGTACTACTTGGTTCTGACCTGCAGGTAAAAGCCGGCGCCAAAGCCCGGCTGACCGGCCGAGTACTAGAAGTGCCAATTGGCCCGGAACTAGTTGGCCGCGTAGTTGACCCCTTAGGCCGAACTTTGGACGACAAAGGCAGCTTAAAAACCAAGAGTACTGGCCTGGTTGAGCAAAAAGCTCCTGGTGTGCTAGCGCGTAAGAGCGTGCACGAGCCATTGATGACGGGCCTAATGGCCATTGACGCCATGGTGCCGATTGGCCGCGGCCAGCGCGAGCTGATTATTGGCGACCGCCAAACTGGTAAAACCGCTGTAGCCATCGACACGATGATTAATCAATACCGGCAAAAAACCGGCGTTATTAACATCTACGTCGCCATTGGCCAGAAGTTATCTAAAGTCGCCCGGATTATTGAGCGGCTAAAGCGCGAGGGTGTTATGGACCAGACAATTGTAGTTGCTACTTCTGCTGCCGACCCAGCTTCTCTGCAGTACTTAGCCCCTTATGCAGCTACGGCCATTGGCGAATATTTCCGCGACAACGGCCAGCACGCGCTGATTATTTATGACGACTTAACCAAACACGCTGTGGCTTACCGTCAGATGTCCTTGCTGCTTAGGCGTCCACCGGGCCGCGAAGCCTACCCTGGTGATGTGTTTTACTTGCACTCCCGCTTACTAGAGCGCTCAGCTAAGCTTAACGATTCACTTGGCGGCGGCAGCTTAACTGCTCTGCCAATTATCGAAACTCAAGCCGGTGATATCTCCGCCTACATTCCAACCAATGTAATTTCTATTACTGACGGCCAGATTTTTATGGAAACCAACTTGTTCTACCAAGGTATCCGCCCGGCCATTTCGGTTGGTCTGTCTGTATCGCGTGTTGGTGGCTCGGCTCAAACCAAAGCCATCAAGAGCGTGGCCGGAAGCTTACGCATTAGCCTGGCGCAGTTCCGCGAGCTAGCGGCGTTTGCCCAGTTCTCTACTGATTTAGACGCAGAGACCAAACAGTCCATTGAACGTGGCCAGCGCTTAACGGAACTACTCAAACAGCCGCAGTACAGCCCGCTTAGCGTTTGGGAGCAGACGGCCTCGCTTTTGTCCGCCAATGCTGGCGCCCTGGACCATGTGCCAGTTGCCGAGATTAAACACGCTCAAGCCGCGCTATTGCACGAACTGGGCCGCGAGCACAAAGCCGAGATGGCGACGCTTAATAAGGGCGACAAGCCAGACGAAAAAATGGAAAAATTAATTACAGATGTCGCCACTCGTGTAGCTAAAACCTACAAGCCTAAGGAAACGAAAACACAGGAACAACAGCAATGAAGTCTTCCATAGTAGTACCGTGTAATCCATATGAGATTTTCTTTGGTGAAGGTATTGAAAAACGTGGCCTCGATTATTTTGCTGACTATGAACCAGCCTTCGCTGTCGTGAGAGAAGATGCGGAAAGAATTGCTTCTGTTGTAGTAGATGAGTTCGTGTCTTTCGTAGAAAATGATGAGGAGATGCTACATCTAGAGGTTGGTGGCATGGACATATATTCAGACGCCGCGGGAATCATGGAACCGGCCGTAGAAGAAATGGTCTATCGTGGCTTATACTTTGGCTACAAATTTGCTGAGGGCGTTGCAGGACATGAGGGAATAAATGGCTAGTACCAACGCGATTAAAGGCCGGATTAAGGCAGTCAAAAGCACCAAACAGATTACTAAGGCTATGGAGCTAGTATCTGCCAGCAAAATGCGCCGTTCGCAGGAGTCTGCCATCCGCTCCCGGGCTTACCGCGACCTGGCCAACCAAATCTTGGCCCGCCTGCGCCAGTTGACTGACGTTACCAAACACCCGCTGTATAAAGTTCGCCCAGTTAAGAACCGTCTGCACTTGATTATTACCAGCGATCGCACGCTTGCCGGTGCTTATAACAGTAACGTTATCCGGCAATTCGCCGACGAGTTAAAAAAGGATGCTAAAGAGGGTGTTACCAGCCACGTTATCCTGATTGGCAAGCAAGGCTCGCGCTTTATTGCCCGCGTTAAAGATGTTGAAGTTATTGGTGCTTATCATAATTTCCCCGAGCACCCCACGGCCAATGACATTCGCCCGCTGCTTAGGACAATTATTGATAAGTTTCTAGCCGGCGAGATTGACGCGGCTGATGTGCTCTACACCGATTACAAATCCAGTATTGCCCAAATTGTTACCTACCAGCGTTTGCTACCTGCCGCTTTCAGCGAGGAATATACTGAAGCCCCAACAGACCTGGACTTAGCGCTTTTTGAACCTTCACCACAAGAAGTGCTAGACAATGTTACGGAGCGCTTAGTAGAAGCCCTGCTGACTCAAGCCATTTTGGAATCTTTGGCCAGCGAGCACTCCATGCGCATGATAGCCATGAAGAACGCAACTGATAATGCCAACGACCTAATTGACGACCTGACCCTGCAATTTAATGGTGCCAGACAGGCGGCAATTACGCAGGAACTAGCTGAGATAACCGGCGGCGCCGAGGCAATCAAATGAGAAAAATTGGAGAAAACCGCTTGCCTATTCTTTCTCCGGAAGAAGCTGCAATTTATGCTGTGGCTTCGGCAAAAAGAATCCAGGCGCTTGGCTTGCCGGAATATTTTACCGGAGAAGAGATTATGGGTAGCGTAAGACAAGCCGTTTTGGTGAGAGAATCCAAAGGGTTTAAAGCAGATCCAACATGCCGCGAAGAGATAGACGGTCTGGTGAACTCGGCAATGGGCGGTTTTGGCCATTTGCGACCAGTCCGAAAAGAATTATGGCACTTTACCGCGGGCTTGCTCCAAACCAATGAATCATTAATGGCTATGGCTGGCGGAACAATGTTTGATGAATTACAAGAGGTAGTAAAATGACCACAGACATGGCACGTGACCCAATCCAGGTTCTTAAGACTCACAGAATGGCCAGAGAGGCAGCGGTGGTGGCTGCGTTAGGTGAAGTTGGCGGTCATCCACTGGAACCGGAGTGGATAGGCTTCGCAGCTGTAAAGTTTTTTCAGGACGACACCGGAGAATTAGCTGATCAAATAGCAAACCAAGTTTTACGTGACCAAGTTACGGACTAGGATAAAGGAGAATATATGGCACAAGCGATCGCGACGAATACAAAAGGTAAAGTTTCCCAAATTGTGGGTGTAGTGGTGGACGTTACCTTCCCGGAAGACAAGCTGCCGGCAATTTATAACGCCTTAGAAGTTAAGCTGGGCGAGCAAAAACTGGTGCTAGAAGTTGCCCAGCACTTGAGTGAGTCTAGCGTCCGCGCCGTTGCTCTCGGTACAACCGACGGCCTAGCGCGCGGAACAGTTGTTACTGATACTGGTGCGCCTATTAGTGTGCCAATCGGCAAAGAGACCCTGGGCCGGATGTTTAACGTAGTTGGCGAGCCGATTGACGGCAAAGCCGTGACGGCCGGCAAACGTGCGGCTATACACCGCGAAGCGCCTAGCTTGGCCGAGCAATCCGGCTCCGTAGAAATCTTGGAAACTGGCATTAAAGTCATTGACCTGATCGCGCCAATTACCAAGGGTGGTAAGGTTGGTTTGTTTGGTGGCGCCGGTGTGGGTAAAACCGTGCTTATTCAGGAGCTGATTAACAACATTGCTAAGTTTCATAGCGGCAACTCAGAGTTTGCCGGCGTCGGTGAGCGTACCCGTGAAGGTAACGACCTCTACCACGAAATGAAAGAATCCGGTGTGCTGGACAAAACCTCCCTAGTCTTTGGCCAGATGAACGAGCCACCGGGCGCGCGTTTACGCGTAGGCCTATCTGGCCTAACAATTGCCGAGGGTTTTCGTGATGAAGGCAAAGACGTACTGTTGTTTATTGATAACATCTTTAGGTTTACTCAAGCTGGTGCCGAAGTTTCTGCCCTGCTTGGCCGTTTGCCATCTGCTGTGGGCTACCAGCCCAACCTGGCCGAGGAAATGGGCCAGCTGCAAGAGCGGATTACATCTACCAAAAAAGGTTCAATTACGTCCGTGCAGGCTGTCTATGTGCCGGCTGACGACCTTACTGACCCGGCCCCTGCTACGACTTTTGCTCACCTGGACAGCACAATTGTGCTTAACCGTGCCCTAACCGAGCTTGGTCTCTATCCCGCTGTTGACCCGTTGGACTCCAGCTCAACCATTCTAGATCCGGAAATTGTTGGCGAGGACCACTACAACGTAGCCCGCGAAGTTCAGCGGATCCTCCAGCGCTACAAAGACCTTCAGGACATTATTGCCATTCTTGGTATGGAAGAACTGACCGACGAAGACAAACAAACCGTTTCCCGTGCTCGGCGCATCCAGCGCTTCTTAACCCAGCCGTTCTACGTGGGTGAAACGTTTACCGGCATTCCTGGCCAATACGTGGCGCTTAAAGACACAATTGCCGGCTTTAAGGAAATACTTGAGGGTAAGCATGACGGCAAACCGGAAAGCGCCTTCTACATGAAGGGCAAAATTAGCGAGGTTAAAGCGTAATGAGTTTGACTGGCATACCGGTTGCCAATAGCGCAGGACAAGCATTAGAGCACAGCATTGCCCTAGGTGATGAAATGCGCTGGGAGTGGCTAATGCATAAGCAAGACACAACGAGGCGCGAGGAAATTCGTAGAATCGCAGGCCGCGGCGCCATCTTCGCTTCCGAATTGCCAGTCGCACCTCTGCCGTTAGACTTGCCAATTGATGTGGTTGAAGTAAGGGGTTGGTAGGTAATGCAATCATTAAACCCTTTCGCGTCTGAGCCGATTATGGCACTTCCGGTAATACTAGAAGCAGATAGAAAGCCACTTAAGAGCTGCGAAGTTGATGAGCGTTTTGCAGAGCTGGCAACACTGGCTGGTCTAGAAGTTTATGATGGCATTACTTTGGAAGAAATTGCCCAGCAGTTTGAAGAGGATGGCGGCAATGATTCACTTTGAGTTAGTCACGCTGGACGGCGTCAAATTTGGCCAAGATGTTTATGAAGTCATTTTGCCAACGCCAGACGGCTACATTGCTGTTTTGCCGGATCACATGCCGCTAGTATCAATTGCCTCGCCCGGCGTTATTAGTATCCGTCATAAACCAAGCGAACCGGATGACTTAATGGACCACTACGCTACAAATGGTGGTGTAATTGAAGTTTTAGACAATACTGTGCGAGTTTTAGTGGACGAAGCTGACCACGAGAAAGATATTAATGTTGCCGAGGCCGAGAAGGCTCTAGAGCGCGCCAAGCAGTTGCGGGCTGAGGCTAAAGACAAAATGTCAATTGAGCACGCCCAAAGCTTGGTGGACCGCCACGCCGTGCGCCTACATGTTGCTGGTTTACGCCGTCGTTCACGCCATTAACTAAAGGTCTTCAAGTACTTATGTCTCCTATCTCCTGATAAAGCAGTGCTTGATGGGCTGACTAATACTTAAGTAAGTCTCCAGCTAGACTTTACAGCGGGGATATTTTTGATAAAATGAGTTCTTTATTGCTTTAAATATAGACATTTAACTTAAGAAAGTTTTTCATGGAATCACCTGACACTAGTGGAAATAAACAAGAAATGAATTGGAGGACTATGGAAATTTTACAGAAACCAATAGCTAATTACTTGGGTCGCGTTGAATTTGGCATTGGAAATATTGACGCCAGTGACGTTACCAAAGAAGAATTTACTGAACAGCTAGAGAATATAAAAGATAATCATTTAGAGTTTGTTTCAGATTTGCGGTTGGTACATGGTAGCTGTATGGACGGACGAAGTGATGTTATGACAGAGGCTGGCAATAGGGTTCAAGGCACACGTCCTAAAATAATTGGCGGCCCCAGTCTGTTTGCCTGGTATGCGGCTTCCATAGGCCAGTTTGAGATCCTTGAAGGAATAGAAAACCCAATAGACCAGTTTGCCGCGGTTAATCAGAAGCTTGTTCAAGCGGGGATCTTTCTAGGTATGCATCGGGCGTGCGGTGCTGCACGCGGGGTAGTACCAGTACTGGAAAACTATGCAACTAACTTTAGTAAGATTCATCAGCTCGTCGGTGCAGAAGCGCGAGCAGTCAGCGAGCTCAAAGATGGCAAATATATGAAGGAAATACTCGAAGGCGCCGAACAAGCCTACAAAACTGCTACGACAGCTGGTGATTCGTTTAGTGAGGAAGAAATGCTTAAGGTGGTGCTTGCTCTTGGTGATCCAGAAGCAGTAACGCATCTTGAAGTGGACCTTGAGCATGAAACCCACGGGCATCAAGAAGATGGACTGATATTTATGCGCATAAGAAATGCCATGATATCCAAGGCTAGCGTTAATGAAGAGACTGGCCGCATGTTCTTCTATAACAATTCGCTATATGCTAGAGGAATAATTGAGGTGTTAGCGCGTAACCAGGATGAATTAGCTAAAGGTGTGATTATTGCAGACCAGCTGCCGATTGCGGGAGTTGCAACGCTAGGGCGCCAACAACACATAGCTGAGTTAACTGGCCAACTGCTCGCTGCCTAAGCATTTCATCCTGCTTACCCTTGCAATTGTTGCCCGCAATAACTATGCTATTGCTAATAGTTATAAGGAGGGTTCTTATGAAGATCGACAGGGCAAAAATCGCTGCAGTGTTGGCAGAAGCGTTAGGTAGCGCTTTGCTAACCTACACAGTATTAGCAATCAGCCACTCTGGCTTGGGTATCTCGTATTTTATTGCCACTGCTGTAGGCACGGCTTTTGCATTGATGGTGTTACTTCTTAGTAACGTTGTCCGTGGTTTCTTTAACCCAGTAGTCACACTAGGGCTATGGAGCTTGCGCAAAATTCAGACTCTAGAAGCCGCAGTTTACATCGGTGCGCAATTTCTAGGGGCCGTTGGTGCTTCAGCTTTGTTTGTGTACTTAACTGACCAAAAACTGCAATCTATCGCCGAGAAATCATTTAACTGGCGCGTGCTGATTGCTGAAGCCGCTGGGACATTTGTCTTTGGCTTTGGTGTAGCTGCTGTCCTTTATCGCGGTTACGAAGGGCTTAAACAAGCCGCTGGTATGGGCACGGCCTTGTTCCTGGGTATCTTAGTTGCCGGTGCCGGTGCTAATGGTCTAATCAACCCAGCCGTCGCTGTTGGTTTGCAATCATGGAGCAAGGGCTATGTTTTAGGACCAATCCTAGGCGCAGTAGTCGGTATGAACCTTTATGGTTTGCTATATGCGCCACTACTCTTGCCTGCCAAGGTGTCAACCAGCGTTGCAGCAAAACCAGCTGCACGTAAGTCTTCTTCAAAACGTAAGAAGTAATAAAAACTAGAAATCTAAAAAGAGCTCCATTATCGGGGCTCTTTTTATTTAGTGCCGGTAAGAAGGTCCTCTTCAAAGGTTTGGAGGGCATCAAAAGTATTACCGTAAGCAGCGGTGTCTGGAAAGTTGGCTTGCATAATATGTTGCCAGACGACGGCAATTAGTGCTTCTAGGTTCTGGCGTTCTTTATTGGCGGCGTCAAGTTCTAAGCTGTAATAAACTTCGCGGCGGCTGGGTTCTACAAAGGCAATCTTGGAAGTTCTAGACAGCTTGTCCGTAAAATCGGGGCTGAGCTTAAATAACAATTCGTAAAACATCAACTGCTGGCGGAAACGGTGCAGTTTTTGCCTGTAGTAATCCTCTGTTACTTTCCAGGAATTAACCGCCCTGCCAGTTTTAAAATCAGTTATTGTTAGCTGCTTGTTCTTTAGTAAGTAATTATCAACTATACCGCTCAGCTGGGCTTTGCCTAGGCTTAACCCTTGGTTGGCAAAACTGTATTCCCCTTCTCCACCAGGTCGAATTACATCACCTTGGCTTAGAAAGTCACTGACGGTTTTGCTAATATCAAATGTTAACTCATCACTTAGCTCAACCAAATTTTTTATAAATGTTTCAAGCTCGCCGAAATTTGGCAGTTTGCCTGTTTTATTTAGCTGACTTTGAGCGAAGTTAAGCAATTTATGGACGTGGCTTCCAAAAATAGCTTCTGGGTGGACTGGTGAGGGAATGCCCAATAAGATATGGGTCAAAAAAGCCGCTGGGCCGCCATGGGCTACATCCAAAAACATCGTCAAATGTGACGGGCTTAGGTGGTATTCGGCCAGGAGCGGGTGTAGCAATTTAAGCAATTGTTGTTGCTCAGCGGCACTTCTGGGCAAAAACCAGGTTTCCCAGGCTGGTTCAGGTTCTATCTCAAAGGCTTCCAATTGTTCGTTGATTAACTCAACTACTTTTAAATCCTCCAGTCCAGGCAAGCTCTCGCTTTGCCTAGCGGCTCTTACTAGCGCTAGCTCGCGCTTGGCACGGGTCATAACCACGTATAACAAACGCAAACGATCGTCAGGTGTCTCTTTGGACAGCTCCAGGTGTTTCCAGCCTTCGGGCAAAACTAGATTATTACGCCGGCCCCTCTCTTTAAACCAAGTTTTATAATCGGCGTGCAGAATATAAACTTTATCGAACTCCAGACCTTTAGAGCGGTGGGCGCTTAAGAGTAGTACACCAGCTTTTTTGTTACCCTTAATTACAGTTTGACCAAGTCTAATGCCAGCTTGGCGGCAAAGATCCGTATACTTTAATAACTCATTCAAGCTAATGTCTTCACGGCCGTAGTATTTGCCGGCGTGTTGAACTAGTAGGCCAATCTTGCCACTAACTCTTAAGCTAAATTGCTTGGCCACTGTTTGCAAACTGGCTAGTGCATCTTGGGGTTCTAAGTCTTTGGAGGCTAGCCCCAGGCTTTTAACGGCCGAGTCCGCTAGTTTGAGAGCTTCCCACCAGCTGCAGCTTTGCTGCTTCGCAGTAATGGCGACCTGCCAAGCCTGCGGACGTGAAACTGGCAGTAGCCCCAGGGCAATAATTTCTGGCAAAACGTAGCTGGTATGTTCTAGTCGGCTTTGGTTGATCGCCAGGGCGGCCTCGGCTAGTAAAAGTAATTTTGTAACAGACTTATCACTGAGTAGGTCTTCACGGCCTTCATAGTAGTATTTGACCTTGGCAGAGTCCAGGCGCTCGGCTAGCTCAGTTAAATACTTGTGTTTGGAGGCAATAATTGCCAGCTGACCCTCGCCCGCCACACTGTGACTTTTGGCTGCCCGAACAGCACTATCCAGTACAGCCTGGGGCGAAGCCGCCTCAAGAACTTGCGGTTCAAGGCTAAGGAATGGTGTTTGGCCAGTTAGTGATTTATTGATATCTTCATAATAATTTTCTAGACGGTTTTGCCCGGTCAAAATCAATCTTCTGGCAGTATCAATAATGCTTTGGCTGGAGCGATAATTATCTTTGAGTGTAATTGTTTGGACGTCTCGCCAACGCTCTCTAAAATGTAGCAAAACATCACCCAAAGCGCCCTGGAAAGCATAGATTGCTTGGTCGTCATCACCAACCACCATGACATTGGGGCGGCTCTCGTTGACTGGATTATCTGCAATGAGCGTGATAATCCTGGCTTGGGCGGCATTGGTGTCCTGGTATTCATCCGCCAAAATGTATTGAAAGGTCTCCTGGACGGCTGACAAAAGGCTGCTGTCGGTCTGGAGCTTATCAAGCGCGTAGAGAATCATGTCGTCGTAATCGTAGAGTTGACGTTTTTGCAGCTCATTTTCATAAAGCTCATACAGTTCTGCTAGAGTCAGGAGTTTCTTGAGTTGGTCGCTGGCTTTAAAATATAACTTGCCTTCCTCACTAACAAGCCATTTTTTCTTAAAGTTACTGAGTGGAGCTGTCTTGTTATCCGCTTGAGCAGTTTGCTTCGCCAATTCTAGTTCTTCCAAGCAGAGCTTGCCAAGCTCAGAACTTGGCGTTTGATTATTAAGCGGTTGGAGCTCCTTAATAAGCTGCGGAATGGACTTTGGTGACAGCCTGCCAATCTTTTCAAAAGCTTTTGCGATATTTTTGCCATTAAGTTTAGCCCAGTCAAAATCTAAATTAATTTGTGCCGTAGCCTGCAACGGCGTAATGCCCGCGCGCTTTAGGGTGCTAATCCGGCTGGCGGCGTCGTTCTGGTAAAAAAATTGACCGTAGGCCATCTTAGACAGCGGGTTAGACCGCGGCAGACTACTCAAACAACTAAACAACGCCTCATACAATGCAAGATCATCGGCTGGCCTAAAGCTCTGCAACTTTGGAAAATATTCGGGAAAATGGTTAATAAGATAATTGCCAAAACCGTGGAAGGTATGAATCTCCACTTGCTCGCCAAGACTACCAAGCATGTCGTTTAGACGGCTTTTCATGGCACTCTTGCCAGATTCAGTGTAGGTTAGGCACAAAATATTACCCGGGCTGGCGTCGGTTTTATGCAGAATGTTGGCTACCCGCAAGCTGAGCAGTTGGGTTTTGCCGGTGCCCGGACCAGCAATGACTAGAACTGGGCCGTCAATTGTATCAACTGCCAGTTTTTGCTGGGCGTTCAGCCGCGCGTGTTGCTCCTCAAAAGTTACCATTTGTAACATTGTATCTGTTTTTTGGCAACATATATAGGTAAGCAAGAGTGTTTTTTGCCTGCCCAAGGATGTTATAATAGATGTACTAAAGAAAGGTGGCTTAGGGCGTGGAGCATCTTGAGAAGTTTCTCCAGAATTACCGAGTTAAGAAATTTCTAAAGGGTGAGATTATTCTGTGCGAAGGCGAAGTGCCACCGGTTGTCTACGTCGTTAAAAAAGGCATCGTCAAAAACTATAACTTAACGCGCGACGGCCAAGAAAAACCAATTGCCTTTGACTTGCCGCTAGAATTTTTCCCAATTGGCTGGGCATTTAATAAACTAGAACGCTGCCAATATTATTACGAGGCGTTTACAGACTGCGAAGTATACTGCGTCACTCGTGATGACCTGGTGCACTACGTAGTAGACAACCCTAGCGTGCTTAAGAGCACCTTTAACTTTTTCTTAACTCGCTATTTGAATTATCATATGCGAATTAACGCCCTTGAACAGTCCAAGGCCAGCGACAAAGTTCTAAACACTCTGCACTTTTTGTGCCTTCGCTACGGCGAAGACGTTAAACAAGACGTGGTACGGATAATGATTCCTCTGACTCAGCAGGATTTAGCTAACTTTATGGGTCTAACACGCGAAACTACCGGCATTGAACTAAAAAAACTGGAAAAATCTGGCGTGCTAACTTATAGCCGCCAAAATTACATTGTCCGAACAGACAAGCTTAATACACTACTAGACGATGACTATGAGAGCGGGCGGCTCAAGGACGACCAGAGTTTTTTGGCTGCCAATAAGCCACTTGGCCTAAAAAGCCACCTGCTCTAAGACTAAAATTTATAACAAAACAAAAGAGCGGCATCTTACGAGATTAAGAGTTACCGCTCTTCTGAAAGTCCTTAAGGTAAGCTAAAGGGCTGCGTGCTTTAGCTTCCGCCAACGGCGGCGTTGCAGGCGC
>CAZYVW010000019.1:0-12487 GCA_964651645.1 uncultured Candidatus Saccharibacteria bacterium | reverse complement strand
CGGAAGTTAAAACTCTGCACAAAAAAGGCCAGCCGGTACTGCTAGGCACCGCCTCAATTGAAAAGAACGAGATTTTGAGCGGTCTGCTTAAAAAAGCCAAGATTCCACACCAAGTCTTAAACGCCAAAAATAACGAACGCGAGGCCCACATTGTCGCCGAAGCCGGTCAAAAGGGCGCCGTGACGCTAGCTACCAACATTGCCGGCCGCGGTACCGACATTGTGCTAAGCGAAGATGTTAAAAAGCTCGGCGGCCTGTTTGTTTTGGGCAGTGAGCGGCACGAATCGCGCCGGATTGATAATCAGCTACGTGGCCGCTCCGGCCGCCAAGGCGACCCCGGTGTTACGCAGTTTTTTGTCAGCACAGAAGACGACCTAATGCGGATTTTTGGCGGCGAGCGAATAGCCAGCATTATGGACCGCCTAAACGTGCCGGACGACACACCGATTGAAAACCGAGTTATAAGCAAAAGTCTGGAAGCCGCCCAGAAAAAGGTTGAAGGCATGAACTTTGATTTGCGGAAAAACGTTGTCCAGTACGACGACGTTATGAACCGCCACCGCAAAGCCACCTACATTATGCGGCGGGAAATTCTGCTGCAGCCGGACATTAGCAAGCGGGTTAAACTGCTAATCGAGCAAGAAGCCGACATATTGGCCAATTCGCCCCTAGCTACGACCGAGGATTACGAAGCCTTTTTAACGGAAGTTTTTCCGTTTGACGATGCTACGCTGGACCGTTTGTTTGGCTCGCCAGCTCACCAATTTAAGACCGAGCTGACTCAAGCCGCCTTTGAACTTTACGAAGCCCGTGAATCGGCCTTTAGCGCGGAAGTTATGCGCCAAGTTGAGCGCGATATCTACCTGCAGATTTTAGACAACCTTTGGATGCAGCACCTGGAAAATATGGATCATTTGCGTGAAGGTATCCACTGGATTAGTGTTGGTCAGCGTGACCCGTTGGTTGAATACCGTCGTCAAGGTCAGCACCTATTTGAGGAAATGCAGGCACTGTTGCGCCACGACTTGGTACGCAGTGTCTTCCATGCTCAGCCAGTTGATGTTAATGCGCCAATAGAAACTGAACTAACGCGGGCTGCCCGGGGCTCGGTAGACAACGCCAATAAGATTATTCAAGCCGAAAAGTTTGAGGAAGAAGACTTTAAGGCGCCAACGACTGACAAGCCGACGCATAAAAAATCCAGCGCCGACCTGCGGCGCAAAGCTCACAAGGCCGAGCGCAAACGTAAAGCTAAAAAACACAAAAAGCGCCGGTAGTATGAAGCACGATGTAACGGAAATTAAACTGAGTAATGGCGCCAAAGGTTTACTTGTTCACGTGCCGCACTCGAGCGTCATGACTTTTGAGTTTAACTTCCGGGCCGGCGAGTATTTGGTTAGCCGAGATAAATGGGAAACGCCGCATCTGATGGAACATATACTACTGGGAGCTAACGAACTATTGCCGCGGGCCCGCGACTTCCAGGCCGAGTTTGAAAAAAACGGCGCTTACTCCAATGCGTCTACGGGCAGTTACGATATTACTTACGAGGCCGAGTGCGCCGATTTTGAGTGGGACAGGGTACTGGGGCTGCTGATGGTTGCGATCACCAAACCGTTATTTTTGAGTGACGAGTTTGAGGCCGAGTTTAGCAATGTCCGAGAGGAGTTAGCCGCCCGGTCTAATAATCACTTCCGCCACCTCAGCCTGGCCTTGCGCGAGCGCTATGGCTTTTCAGTGCTGACTGATCAAACGCGCTTGACGCTCATGAAGAATGTCACACTTGATGACATAAAAGCCCACTATGAAAGTACTCACACAGCTTCTAATTTACGTTTTGTGATTGGTGGCAATCTAACCCCTAAGCGGCAACAGGCAATTAAAGAACTAGTAGCTCACATTGAACTAGCTAAAGGCAGCGGCCGCCAAAAACTACCAGAAGAAGAGCCAAAAGCCCTACATAAGCCGCTGTATATTCATAATGACACCGTAGATAACGTCTACTTTTACTTTGATACTTTTATGCGGCGGCGTATGAAAGACGCTGAGATTGATGCGCTTAGCCTGCTCAATACTGTTTTAACAGAAACGCTGTATTCAAGGATTTTAGGCACTGCCCGCGAGAAGGGATTGGTTTACCACATCAGTTCCGGTTTTGGCCAAACCAATACTAGTAGTAACTGGTGGTTTGGTGCTCAGGTCATGCCGCAGCACGGTCCGGAGCTGTTTAATATCATTAATCGTGAAATCCAAAGTGTCTTTCAAGGCGGATTATCGGCTGCTGATATTGAGTCGGCCAAACAGTATCTGCTTGGGCGTTATCAGCGCAGTGCCCAAACCGTTGGCGGCATTGCCGGCGGCTATTCCCAGCGCTACTTTTTTGACGGCAAAATTGATGATTACTACAAGGTGCCGGAGCGCATCCAGGCCATTACGCCAGAGGCGGTGGTTAATATATCTAAGCGTCTATTTGCTGAGAAAATCTGGGGAATTGGTGCTTTGAGTAGTTGCGGCGATAAGTTTATTGAGGAATTATCTAAACAGATTGAACCTCTCTGGAGTTAACAGGCTATAATTAGCGATATGCAAGAACTGCAGAATAAAATCAGCCAGCTTTTAAAGGAAGTCAGCGAAGCCATTGCCAAGCTGGACATTGCTGGTGTTGAGAAGCAACTACAAGAACTTCAAGAGCAATCAAAAGCCGCCGATTTTTGGAAAGACAATATTAAAGCCCAAGAGGTTATGAAGCAGCAGTCTGGTTTGGAATCCCGCATTAAACCATGGCGCCAGTTAGAAAATAACCTCAAAGAAGCCAGGGAACTAGCTGAACTTAATGACCCCAGTGTTAGTGGCGAGCTAGGAGTCCAGGTGGCAGAAGCAGACAAGAGTTTTAATGACTTAAAACGCGAACTGCAATATGGTGGGCCGTATGATAGCTCGGATGTGATTTTAAGCATTCACGCTGGTGCTGGTGGGACTGATGCCCAGGATTGGGCTGGGATGTTACTCAGAATGTACACCCGGTGGGCAGAACAAAATAATTATATTGTAAAAACCATTGATGAATCCGCTGGCGAGGAAGCTGGCCTAAAAAGCGTTACTGTTGAACTGGCCGGACCGTTTGCTTACGGCAAGCTAAAAGGCGAGCACGGTGTCCATCGCTTAGTGCGGCTTAGTCCATTTAACTCCGACAACCTGCGCCAAACTAGCTTTGCCAAAGTGGAGATTATACCCAAATTGGATAAGCCGGAACTGCTGGTTATTGATGACAAAGACCTTAAAATAGACGTCTACCGCAGCGGCGGTAAGGGTGGACAATCAGTTAATACTACTGATTCAGCGGTGCGGATTACGCACTTGCCGACTGGTATAACTGTGGCCATCCAAAACGAGCGCTCCCAATTGCAAAACAAAGAAACGGCCATGACAATCTTGCGGTCCAAACTGGCCGCATTGCAGCTAGAACAGCACAAAGAAAGTCTAAGTGAGCTTAAAGGACCCAACCAATCCGCCGAGTGGGGCAACCAAATCCGCAGCTACGTTCTGCACCCTTATAAACAAGTTAAAGACTTGCGTACTAAATATGAAACATCCGACGCCGAAGGTGTTTTAGATGGTGCATTAAACGAGTTTATAGAAGCGAATATCCAACTATAGTTTGCATTATATAGCAAAAAGTTGTATAATCTAAACATGAGTGAAGCGACCACTGATTTAATACCTGTAGGCGGAGAAACCCCGTTTACACCCACTATGGGCGAAGGCTTGTGGATGCATTTTTCCTCACATACCACTGATATTGATGCAACAGGTATTGATTTATTATTAGCCCAAGCCACAACCTACATTCCGGAATATCCTAACGCTATTGAAGCTACTAAAAAGCAGTTACAACGGATTTCCCAAGGTAATTACAAAGAGTTACAAGCACACAAAGGCTTTGAACCTTTTTATGAAACTGTAGCTTCAATGCTGTATAAGCGTCCAGCCAAGCCAAAGCTAGCGGTGGAACTTGTTGATGTGCCATTTAATAGTATCTGGAATGAAAGAATGCTTGCGCTTCGGAAGGCCTACAAGGAATTTGCGATTGATCCTCAAGGCCTAGAGCCAACGCTTGAAAGGTACCATGAGCGCATAAAAACTATTGCAGACGTACAGGCTAAACGAGAAGAGGTAATAGCTGCCAACATTGCTAAAACCGTACCTCGTATCCTAGACACAAATGAATCCGCCGGCGTATTAATGACTGTCGGATCCCTGCACTCAACATTGGTTGAGAAGGCTAAGAGCCAGGGAGTTGAGGCTCATAGTACGCGTGCTATAGAAACAATCCCACTTAACATGCAAGACAGCCTGACCCAGTCTTTAATGCGCGGCGAGGAAATTGACGCAGCAAATCTAGTAACTGCTATGCTGCAAGGTCTTGTTTATAACGCTACATCGGGTATGAGATCTTCAGATCTGCGTACAGTTGCCGCCATAGACACGGTTAGGAATGTAGATATTGCTGATAGGCAAGCAATTTTAGACGAAGCTTTGAAAGAAGGTTTGAAGTCTAAGGCATTGCGAGTTAGTGAAGTTGGAGCCCATCTTCTAAAATTGTTACCAGCACATACGCATTCAAGCTAACTAATTAAACTAGCTTCTCGCCATGTTAGAATAAGCATAATGATTCTTCTTGATCGCGTTACAAAACTCTATAACCGTGATTATTCGCCAGCCTTGGACCGCGTTAGTTTACACGTGGAGCCCAAGGAGTTTGTGATTGTCGTTGGCGCCAGTGGAGCGGGCAAGTCAACTTTGCTAAAACTGCTAACCCGTGAGGAGCGCCCGACCAGTGGCAAAATTATCGTTGGCGGCATGGATTACGACAAGTTAAAAGACAAAGATATCCCGCTGTTGCGGCGCAAAATTGGCGTGGTGTTTCAGGATTTTAAATTGCTGCCCAACAAAAACGTTTTTGAAAACGTAGCTTTTGCGCTTGAGATTGTTGGACTCTCCAACCGCGAAATCCAAAATACGGTCGCCAGAGTTCTAGATATTGTTAATCTGTCCGGCAAAGAGAAGCGCATGCCGCTAGAATTGTCCGGCGGCGAGCGCCAGCGGGTGGCCATTGCCCGGGCAATTGCGCGCCAACCCAAAATCTTGATTGCTGATGAACCTACCGGCAACCTGGACCTGAAGCACGCTTGGGATGTCGTTAAAGTCTTAGAAAAAATTAATAAATACGGCACCACGGTGCTGCTGACAACCCACAACCAAGACATTGTTAACAAGCTAAAGCGCCGAGTGATTACTATTCATAACGGTAAGATCACCAGTGACAGAGCCAGTGGAGGGTATAAAGCCGATGTACCTAACTAGGCGCCACTTTACAACGCTGTCACGGGTTGTTAAAACCGGCTTTTTAAACTTTGTTCGTAACACTTGGCTATCGATTGCCGCCATGGCCGTGATGGTCATCACACTTACTATTGTGTTGTTTCTTATTATCGCCAACGCTACCTTCAACCACACTCTAAAACAGCTAAACGACAAAATTGACATCTCACTTTACCTAAAAGACGAGGTTACGCCGGAGCAGCGCGGCCAGCTAGTGACTCAGATTAAAGCCTTGCCCAACATCGCGGAGGTGAATTACTTTACCAAAGACCAGGCTCTAGAAAGTTACAAAAACGATAACGCCGGCAACGTTGTAGCGCTGTCGGCCATCTCAGTTATTGACAACCCACTGCCGGCTAAACTCCAAATTAAGCTAATTGATGTCAACAAAATTAGCGATATTAAACCGTTTCTAGACAAAAAAGATGTTAAGGCCTTAGAAGCGGCCGAGACATCATATTCCGGCCCGCGCAAGGAAGCCGTAGACAAAATCACCGGCGCCACTAGCTTTTTGCGTAAAGGCGCTCTGATTGGCGTTATTATCTTTGCCGTCATTTCTATATTAATTATCCTAAACACCATCCGCATGGCAATCTTTAATAGGCGTGATGAACTGACTATTTCGCGCTTGTTAGGCGCCAGTACCTGGTATATCCGCGGGCCGTTTGTGGTGGAGACGGTTATGTACGGCGTAGTCGCGGCCATCATTTCCGTTGCCGTTTGTAGCGCTTTATTCTCTGTTAGCTCGTCAACTTTCCAGGCTAGCAGCTTAGGACTGCTGGACATCAAATTTGCTAGTCAATATTTTGCAAACCGCTTTTGGCAAATTTTGCTCATCCAGCTGGCAATTGGTATACTTATTGGTGCCGCTTCATCATTCTTTGCGACCAGGCGGTATCTAAAATTCAAGTCACCTAACTAGCTACAGATACGACTACAGGGGAGGTTCGTAACCCATTCTTTTAGAGGCCAAAATAAACACCAGGGTGATATAAATAATTGATTGACTAACAGAGGGTGTGGTATGATAAAAACGCTAATGAAAAAACAAAAACTAAAAAGAGTATCTGCTGTATTTATGGGCGGCGCCAAAAAGGCGTTCCTACTTCTGATTATTATAGTTTTGTGTTTTGGAGTGTTTTTCAAAGTCCATAATGCCCACGCTAGTATTGATGATCAAATCAATGCTCTGCGGCAAGAAAACGCCAATAACAAAAACATCGTTGCCCAATTAAGAGGCCAGGCACTTAGCTACCAAGACGCTATTTGCAAACTACAAGCTGCGATTAACGCTCTGCAAGGACAAATTGACGCTAACACAGCGGAGCAGGCGCGTATCCAAAATGAGATTACAGCCGCCGAAGCCGAACTCACCAAGCAAAAAGGCATCTTGGGCGATAATATCAAACAGATTTATCTAGACGGCGACATCACTACCTTAGAAATGCTGGCGTCCAGTAAAGACCTCAGCGATTTTGTTGATAGGGAACAGTACCGTAACACCGTCCAGGACAAGGTTAAAGCCACATTAGATAAAGTCACGGCCCTTAAGCAGCAGCTCAAAACTCAGAATGATCAAGTCCAAGCTTTGCTGGCTGAACAGCAGGCCCAGCGGGCTAATCTGGCTGATAGCCGCAACGAACAGAGCAGCCTGCTATCTTATAACCAGAACGAGCAAGCTGCTTACAACCGAGCGACCAAGGATAACCAAGCTAAGATAGACGGGTTAATTGCTGCCCAGCGTAAAGCTAACTTTAACCCCGACGGCGGCTATTATTTCTTAAGATTTGAAGGAGATGTCGCTGACTTTAGCCCAGACAGCTATCCTTATAGAAACTCTGGCTTTGGCATGAGTCCTGGCCCTGGCTGTGTTGACAACGACGGGCCAGACCAATGGGGCTACTGCACCCGCCAGTGTGTTTCTTATGCAGCCTGGGCTGTCGCGGCTTCCGGCCGCTCAGCACCAATGTTTTGGGGCAACGCTCGTGACTGGGTAGCAGCCGCTTACGCTCACGGTGTACCAGTCTTCCGTAACCCAGAACCGGGCGACATTGCCATCAGCACCTCCGGTTACTGGGGGCACGCTATGTATGTGGAGAGCGTCTCTGGCGGTACTTTTAATACATCCGAGTACAACACCTATCTTAACGGTCAGCTGAGTTACCAAACCCGGAGCTACTAAAGTTTGGCTATAGCCGCCAGCAGCTTGTACAATAGCCCTAATGTTTAAAACAAAATCTGCTTCTGACTTGGCTCAAAAAGCCAGGAAGCCAAAACTGTTTAGTCTGTTAAGAAGTCTGATATTCATAGCGCTTATATTTTATCTAGGCAGCCTATTTGGACAAGGACGGCTTAATATACATCTAGCTAAGAAATCCACCAGTTTGCCAGCCAATCTGGACTATTCCTCGGTAGAACAAGTTTACGACACCTTAAAAAATGATTTTGACGGCCAACTAGACACACAGAAACTACTGGACGGCATCAAACAGGGACTGGCTAAAGCCAGCGGCGACCCATATACCGAGTACATGACAGCTGCCGAAGCCAAAGACTTCAATGAAGAATTAAACGGCAGTTTTAGCGGCATCGGTGCCGAGCTTAGCAAAGATACAACTACCAACTCCATTGTGGTGGTAGCGCCAATTGCTGGTTTCCCAGCTGATAAAGCCGGAGTTAAGCCCAAAGATGTAATTAGTGAAATTGACGGTAAAAGCGCCTATGACATTACCATAACTGATGCCGTCAACCGCATTCGCGGCCCTAAGGGCACAACCGTTAAACTCAAACTCATCCGTGACGGCAAACAAGAAGTTAACCTAGAAATTACCAGAGATGACATCGTAATCCCAAGTGTAAAGTCAGAAATTTTGGATGGCAACATTGGTTATATGCAGATCAGTCGCTTCGGCGATGATACTGCTGGGCTAGCTTCTAAAGCTGCCGATAGCTTTAAGGCAGCCAACGTTAAAGGTGTCATTGTCGATGTTCGCGGTGACCCAGGCGGCCTCCTGGAAGCCGCTGTGCACGTAGCTAGTTTGTGGTTGCCCGGTAACCAAACGGTTCTGACGGAGCGTCAAAGCGGCAAAATAGTCCAAACCTACACATCACTGGGCACAGAGACCCTTAAAGGTATCCCAACAGAGGTGTTAATTGATGAAGGCAGTGCCAGCGCCTCTGAAATCTTAGCTGGAGCTTTGCACGACAACAAAGCCGCCAAACTAGTTGGCGTTAAATCTTTTGGCAAGGGGAGTGTCCAGAGCTTAGAAAAACTGCAGGGCGGGGCTATGCTAAAAGTTACCATTGCCCGCTGGTACACGCCAGGCGGCATCAATATAGATAAATCTGGTATTGAGCCAGATCAAAAGATTGACCGCACCAGTGATGATATTACTGCCGGCCATGATCCGCAAAAAGATAAAGCACTAGAGTTATTGAAGTAGTAACTAGATTATTAAATTAGCTTGCCTTTATAGAGGTGATACGGTAGCATTAGTGCGATAAGTGAGGTGTCGGAAGTGGCGAAAAAGCCTACTAAGTACATATTTGTTACAGGAGGCGTCTTGTCGGGATTGGGCAAGGGTATTACTGCCGCCTCCATTGGCAACCTCTTAAAAGCCCGCGGCCTATCTGTTAACCTCCAAAAGTGCGACCCCTATCTAAATGTTGACGCCGGCCTGCTAAACCCTCGTGAACACGGTGAATGTTTTGTAACCAAAGACGGCGCTGAAACTGACCTAGACCTTGGCCATTATGAACGTTTTATAGATGAAGAATTAACATCTGTTAGTTCGCTGATGAGCGGTCGGGTACTACTAAAACTTATCCAAGACGAACGGGCTGGCAAGTTTGACGGCGACGATGTGCAAATTATTCCACATTTAACAGGGGCTATTCAAGATTGGATAACCAAAGCTGGCGAAGGCTATGACGTGCACATCGTAGAAATCGGCGGCACGGTGGGCGACTATGAATCGCTTAGTTTTATAGAGGCCATTCGCGAGCTGGGCGTTAAAGTCGGTCTAGAAAATTGTATTTATGTACATGTGGTCTATTTGCCATACCTTGGCGCTAGTAACGAGACTAAGACCAAACCAGCCCAAAACTCAGTGCGCGAACTACGCGGTCTTGGCATCGCGCCGGATATTTTGGTAGGGCGCAGTGAAAAGCGTGCCAACAACAACGTTAAGGTCAAGCTTAGCCTATTTAGCGGTGTGCCGGCTGATGCCATTGCGCTATTGCCCAATGCCGACAGTATTTATGAAGTCCCGCTAACGCTAGAGGATAGCGGCATTGCCAATGTTATTACTGAGCGCCTTGGCTTAAAAGTCTCCAAGCCAGACCTTAAAGAGTGGCGCAAAGTTGTCACACGGGCAACAGCCAAGCACCCAACAACTCTAAAAATTGGCTTTGTAGCCAAGTACATGGACAACACTGATACCTACATGTCTGTCTTCGAAGCCTTAAAATCCGCCGCTTGGCATAACGACACCAACATAGATATATCCTGGATTGATGCTCACCAGTATGACGATTCAGGAGCGGACATCGACAGCGTGCTTAAGGGCTTTGACGGCATCGTCGTGCCTGGCGGCTTTGGCCAGCGCGGGCTGGAAGGCAAAGTTAAAGCTGCGCAATTTGCTTTGAAGAATAAAGTGCCATACCTTGGCTTGTGCCTTGGTTTGCAAATGGGTGTTATAGGCGCGGCGCGCAACGCTGGTATTAAAAACGCCACAACCTTTGAGCTAGACCCAGAGGCCGAGAACATGGTTATTAATACCATGAAAGACCAGGCCGATAAGCTGCAAACTGGCGGCACCATGCGCCTTGGGGATTACGACTGTGAGCTAGAAAAAGGCAGCCTAGCAGCTAAAGTTTACGGCACTACCAAGATTACCGAGCGCCACCGTCACCGCGGCGAGTGCAACAATGCCTACAAACCACAGTATGAGGCTTGGGGTATTAAGGCCACCGGCATTAATCCAGGTAATAACCTAGTAGAAGTTATTGAAGGCGTAGACCATCCGTTCTTCCTGGCCAGCCAGTTCCACCCAGAATTTAAATCTCGCCCCAATCGCCCGCACCCAATGTTTGATGGTTTTATAGCCGCGTTACTCAAGAAGTGAACCAATCTAACAGGCGGAGTTGACTTTTAACAGCGCTTATGCTATTATAGGACTATGACAACCGAAGGCTCAGAATTCCCTCAACCAGGACCAGACTTACGTGTAGTAGGCCCTAACGAAAGACGAATCTCTCTGCCTACAACTGATTTAGACCCAATGGCGCCAACGCCAGCCGTTACTGAACAAACAATAACAGGCCGTGATGGTTCGAGTATTACAGTACATAATGGCGACAAGTATGAAAGCGCAGCGGCTCAACATGTCGCACAGGGGGTAGCCACGGAAGGTGAAAGAGCGGTAGTAGCCGCAGCTCAGGCAAAAGAAGCGCATCCTTTATCGGAAGGATCAAAAGAAACAAGTTTACTCGGTAGATTAGCAGCCAGGTTTCTAAGAAGCCCTGGCGGCGGCTTTAGCGCTCGCTAACAACTCCCTATAATTCTATTGCTTATTTAGCAATTTTATGCTATTATTATATCTGTTAGGTATAAAATTAACATGTCTCAAGAAACCTTAAATTCACAAACAATCCGTACTCCTAGTCGTGAAGAATCAATCGAGTACCTTAGAGCTAATCTTGCTATAGAGCCTCGGGGAGAGGTATTAGAAGAAGGCTATGTAGATATTGCTTATTCGTTGCAGAAAGAGAAAGATGGTGGTTATTCTGGTTGGCTTTCACAGCACAGAACCGATGGATTTATAAAGGTTGAGCCGGAGGCTGACACTGAGGATAGACAGATTTTTGATTATGCTGCTGACAAGATCAAAAACGGCTCAATAGTAGAAACGGTTGCAACTTCGGGGCTTGATGGGCAATGGTGGTTTGGTTCACTAGCGGAAACAGCCGTCACGACCAAACTTAAAGAAGTATTTCGCGTGAATGATGGCGAGAAGACACTTGATATTTTAAATTGTACTGATGAACCGCTACCTGAGCATGAGCACCAAGCAATAGAAAGAACGATGAGCGCTGTTATAAACTTTACTGGAGGCAAACTACTCGATCGTGTAAAAGGTGTGGTTTTGGTTCATTCCGATGAACTGGGGAAACCTAATGCTTCAGCTGATTTTGATCCTATTTCAGGAGTGGCGCGCATTAATATTGATGAAATACGTAGCGATGAAGGGAAGGTATTTTATAGGTATGAACCCTATTTTAGAGGTAGGGAGGATATAACTGCGCTGGAGCCAATTCTAGCACATGAACTTGGACATGCCATGGATGTTAGATACATAGAAGAAGTCGAGGCACATGGGATTAATAAAGATAAAACCCAATGGTCTGCGTATGGTGGAAACACACATGGATATTTCTCGGCCTTTCAGGAGAATTTTGGCTGGGAGAGCACAGTAGTTACAGACGAAAAAGGACTTAAACAAAACAAGTGGAACGTAGATGTTGCTCAAGAAGTAGAGTGCCGTGAGTTTACTCCGACGGGGTACTCAAGAATAAGCCCGCAAGAAGATTTTGCGGAAACCTTTGCGATCATGGCTTTAGGCGGCAACATGGCTTCAATGCCGCAGCGCTATAAGAAAATTGCTGAAACTATTCAGTTGGCTGAAAGCCCAGGTTCAATTGGCCCTAAAAAGGTTACAATGGAAAAATTTGACTGTAGTAACGGTACTTATGAGCCCCATAAACTAAAAGGCCTAGCAGTCTCAGTATATGTAGCCGAGTAGGAATTTTTATTCTACTGTAACTTCAATACGAGCGGTGGTTTTGCCGGTGAAACGGCGGACGCGGCGGGTCTTGAATTGGACAACGCCGTCTTTAGCAGCATGAATCGTAAAATTGCGAGATATAAAAGTGCCAACGCCAGGGCGTTTGGTTAGGCCGATTTGACGGACAATTACTTGGCCAGTCTTAACATTCTGGCCGCCAGCTAACTTAACACCAAGCCGTTGGCCGGGTGAGTCTTTGGTATTCTTGGATGTGCCGCCTGCTTTGACGTGGGACATTTAACTACTTCCTTGTTATTACT
>CAZYVW010000018.1:0-13838 GCA_964651645.1 uncultured Candidatus Saccharibacteria bacterium | reverse complement strand
AAACCGGAGACCCGCAAGGGTCCGTGGGTTCGAATCCCACCCCTTCCGCCATTAATTCACTGTCGCTGGGCAAACACAATTGCACTAACCGTCTTGGCGCCGGCTGTTTTTAGAACTTTGGCGGCAGCTTCAAGGGTTGCGCCGGTCGTGATCACGTCGTCAACCAACAAAATGTTTGCGCCTTTAATTAACAAGGGGCGTTTTATATAGAAAGCCCCTGCCAGCTGTTTTGCGCGCTGCGCGCGCTTGGCTCCAACTTGGCGGGTCTGACCCAGCCGTCCTAAAGTCGTTACTAAGTCGTAGCCGGTTGTTTTGGCCAGGTTTTTGGCAATTAGTTTGGCTTGGTCGTAGCCACGCTGGCGTACGCGCGACGTAGCCGTTGGCACAGACACCAGCATTGGTTGTTTTGCAAAAACTGGCAAATTTTCCGCCATGTAGCTGGCCATAATGTCGGCGGCGGTTTGGTTGCGGCCAAACTTAAGCAGGCTGACCAGTCTTTTGGGTAAAGCTTCGTAATCGGCCGACACCCAGACGTTAGTTAACGGCGATTTACGGCGGCATTTTAAGCAGGTTTTACTCGAGGCTGTGCTTTTAAGGCACTTGTAACAGCGCGTTGGAACAGGCAGGAAAAGGTCTGGCCAACACCAAGAACAGACTAAAAGACCTTGCTGCCCACAGCCAAGGCAATCGTAAGGAGCGACCAAGCTTATGATCGCTTCAACGATGTTCATACGCAACTAGAACTAGAGGATCTGAATCTTTTTAACGGTGTCTTGTTTGAGTTTGGCAAAGCTAATGGTCAGTACGCCGTCTTTTAGCACAGCTTCAATTTCGTCTTCTTTAACTGGAACGGGTAGGGCAATACTGCGGGAAAATTCACCCCAGTAACATTCTTGAACAAAGTAGTTCTCTACGTCATCTTCATTGCCGGCAGAAAGCGTACCGCGGATGCTTAGAGTATTGTCAGAGATGCTAACATCCAGCTCACTTTTGTTAACGCCAGCTGTACGGGCTTTAACTACCAGTTTGTCTTTAGTTTCATAAACGTCTACGGCAAGCTGACCGGGAACAGCCGTGTCGTCGTCCCATTCTTCCTCGTCGGGTGTTGCGGCAGCTGCAGTTGGATTAGCGCTACTTGGTAAATCATCGTCCCCTAAGAAAGCGGCCGTCAGCTCATCTTCCATAAGTAAATCTTCGTCGCGGTTACGTCGAGCCATTTTATTTAACCCTCCAAGAGTAGTTTTGATATCTTTAAAAGAAGAACGTTTTTATCTTAATTAGCAGTATAGCTTGACTATAATTCGCGCGCAACGTCTAGACATAACTATTTACAACATATTATGCACAACACCCCATTCCTTAGGTGTTTTAAGTGCTTGTAACCTTCGCAAGGACAAAGCGGACAATGAACTGGGCTAGAGCTACAATCACCAGACCAACCAGAGCAAAAACAATGGTGTTCTTAGCACCGGTAACGTTGCCGGAGTCGCCAGAGGAGATAACATACTTAAAGCCGCCAATAATAATCATGACGACTGAAACAATGCCAACCAGTAGCGACAATAGGTTAATAATCACATGGATAATGCTGTTGATTTTCTCAATCGCCTGAGGGTCGTTAGGGTCACAGCTATCAACATTATTGGCATCAAGGGACACGCCGGCGCATAGCCCAGCCTGGATTGGCGAGAGGGTAGAGCTGGCCGTGGCCGCCAATGCAGCTGTTGGTAGCATAACTGGCGCCAGTAAACTGAAAGCAGCGACAACGGTAATGACTAATTTGCGAGTAAAAATGCTAATCTCCTTGTAAGATCTGTCTCTCTGTTTATACCACATTCCCCAAGGTGTTAACAACCGTTGGAATGCTGCATGAAAAAGAAAACTGCCCCGTCTATTAAACAGAGGCAGTCTTAATAAGCTGTTCGTTTACAGTTTGCTACTGCGTAACTTTAGCTAGAACGAAGCGGACAATGAACTGGGCTAGAGCTACAATCACCAGACCAACAATGGCGAAGATGATAGTGTTCTTAGCACCGGTAACGTTGCCGGAATCGCCAGAAGACAGAACATACTTTAGACCACCAACGATGATCATGATGACGGCAACGACACCAACGATTAGCGATAGGATGTTAATCACAAGTGTAATTACTCGGTTAACTCTGTCATTAGTAGAAGTGCCCTGAGTGCTTTGGGTGTCACAAGGAGTCGTAGTGTTATTGATATCAACTGATAGGTTGGTACCTTGGCAAAGGCCGTTCTGGACTTGGTCAAGCGCACCTACGGTTGCTGGCAGTAAAACTGCAGGAGCCATTAAAGTTGCTACGGACACGAGTGCGATGATCGCGTTTCTTAGTTTCTTAATCATATTATTTTTTGCCTTTCATTACTTGTTTAGGTTATATCATAAACGTAACGGTTAATTCAAGGGGTACTGACCCTAGCGAGCACAAATCGCACAATTACCTGGGCTAGTAGCACAACGACCAAGCCCACCAGCGACCACAAGATAGAGCTGCGCGCCGAGGACACCGTGCTGCTATCACCCTGGGACAATGTCAGCCGCAGCCCGGCCACGACCAGCATGATTACGGCAACCACACCAACAAGAAGTGAGATTAAGTTAAGAATCACTGATAACAGCCCGTTGACCTTATTATCAGCTTTCGTAGCATCGCAAGTACCATCGCCCAAGGTCACACCTTGGCAGGCTTGGTTTTTGGCTTGGTCAAAAAGCGCCGCGTGAGCCGGCCGGGCCAATAGTAAAGTGCCTGAGCTGGCAACCATCAAACTAAAGCCGGCGAGTAGGGCGAACATTCTGGTAAAGCGTTTTTTCATTTTGTCTCCTTTAGAGCCTGCTTAAGAGTAATTTTACTATAGCTTGAGCCAAAGCGGCAGTCGCTAAACCAACCATAGAGTAAAGCAGGGCCCGCCGGGCGCTGGAAATACTGTTGGAATCGCCGCCCGCTAGCACTAAGCGTAGTCCTGAAATAATAATCACTATTACGGCAAAAAGCCCGACAAAAATTGAGAAAATATTTAAGCCCAAGGCCACAATACCGTCCGGTCCAAAGGCCACATCTTTTTTACTCGTTGACTCAGCAGTGCTGTCTTTGCAGAGACTGCTATCTTGGGCAGTAGAGTTAGTGCCGCAAACCCCGGTGTTATCAGAGTTGTTGAACAAGTCTATAGCCGCGGCTGGTCGAGCGACAATTGGTGCCAGAATAAAGCTAAAGATAAGTACCAGGCCAAGTAGTAGGCGCTTCATTCTATAGTTTCCCCAAAACAAAAGTTACGATAGCCTCAGCGCTGAGTGCCACGGCCAGGCCGACAGCGGCGTAAATTATAGTTTTACGGGCTTTGCCGATGCCCTGCGGGTCGCCCTGGGAAGTAATGAATTTTAGCCCGCCCATGATTATAAAAAAGACGGCTACGGCGCCGATAATCCCAAAAACCAGCTGCAAAGCATTAGTAATGGCCGGCGAGGTGGCCCCGGCATCAACCTGCGGCAAATTCACCGTACAGCTAGCGCCAGTAGGATCACTAGGACAGTCCCTAACTATTTGAGCAAGCTGCGTTAGATAATTAATCATAATCAAAACTTCCCGGCTATGAAGGTTACAATGGTTGCCGCGCCAACTGAAATTACCAGGCCAATTAGGGCGTTAATAATTGTGCCTTGGGCTTTGTGCGTCCGTTCCGGCTCGCCTTGGGAGGTAATAAATTGAATGCCGCCCCAAACTACAAATGCCAGAGCCGCGATGGCCGCAACGCGCAGCAGCATTTCAATCACGGCTGCCAATATAAGCCAAAGGTCGTTGATACCGCCTATCTTTGGAGAACAGACGCCGGCAGCGTTAGTTACACTGTCTAAATATTTGTACCAAGTCGGGAATAGACCTAGGAAGTCTCCCTTGGCCGTACAAGGTGCCGCAAAGCTACTAAGCGTCGTGATCATCTAAATATCCCCGCCGGGATTAGCCAATTTAGGATAGCGTACATGAAAATGTATAGAACCAGGGCCATGACCGTGTTGCGGATGCGCCCCAGTGCTTTGGCGGTAGCCGCCGGGTCGCCCTGGCTGGAAGTAAACTGAATACCGGCCAGCACTATTGAGAACACCACCACCACACCGACGCCAATGGAAAGGAAACGTATAATACCAAACAAGATGTCTATGATTGGGTTACCTTTACCGCGGCAACCAAAATCGATAATTGTATAGATAGTTTTATTACCCGAGCCGCCGCCGCAAGGATTTTTGCCCGGACTCGCCCCAAAACTAATTGGCTTAGCGTTAGCCGATCCAGGTTGACTGGCTAGAAAGTTTTGTACACAGGTATCATAAGCCGCCGGCGCCGTAACCCCCGGAGGACATTTGCTATCCACCTGGTTGTTCGTATTTAAAACACAGTTATATAAGTCTGTGTTGTTGCTGGTTTGAGAGCGACATAGTTCATCAACCGTAAGGGCAGATGCTTGAGCCGGCAAAATTAATGCCAAGACGCTTGCCACAAAAACCAAACTAAAAACAATATTTATTAGTTTATGTTTTTTTACTAAAAGCATATTTAGTTTCATTATAGTGCTGGTGTCTAATCAGAACAACCCCTTTATACCTTTCGGTATGCTCAAATAATGCTTATGGCTTGAGAGAAGGCACCATGGTATAGTTTTATTAAAAATGAAGCGCAAATTACTCCTTGGCTGTACGTTTTTTTATACGCTTGTCTTTGTTATGACAAGCGTCTTTGGCGTGGCGCGCCCGGCTTATGCAGCAGGACGTTTGAGCGATGCTGACGTCAAGGGCGCCACAATGACTTGGATAAACCGAGCCCAGATTGAGGTCAAGGTTGGTTCGCAAACCTTGCAATTTGTTGATAAAGACATTGGTAGCGACAACAACTTCAAGGTACAGAACTATGAGTGCCCAGGTCAAATCACCTTTGACCCTAGTGATGATCACAGTATCAGCGCTAAAGACAAAGTTACCCTGGATTTAGATATTCTGCCAGCTGGTGGTGCCGGTAATCACTGTGTTGATACCAGCGAAAATAAGATTGGAGGTTTCTCCGTAGCCAGCCCCGATCAGGGCAATATTTATTACTACTTTACGGACCCCAATACCATAGCCCGAGTTGACGGGAACACTGACTGGCAGTTTACCGAAAACACCAATGAAGGCTTCTCGGATTTATATATGCGCACCGCAGAGGATGGCAAAGCTTGCCAAGACCGGATACTAGTCAATCGCGGCGCTAGCACTATGAAGATGTATGAAATGACAGATGATAACAGGGGTAATAGATTTACTGATCCGGCGTTAGGTTTGACAGGAGAAAACTGCTACCCAGCAGACGGCGTTAGTTCGGCTATAGATTCTGCTAAGGCCTACCCCATTAGAAACTCCACAGACAAAGAGACCAGCTCCGTAGTCACTCCAGCAAATACTAATTTAAGCGGCAATGACGCCCCAACCTGCGAGACAACTGGCGGCAACCCACTGAGCTTTATAATCTGCCCAATAATTAATAGTGTCTCGTCGCTTGCCGACTGGGTTTTAGGCAGCGTTATCCAGCCGTTCTTAGATAGAATCCCACTTAGCACCGATGCCGGCGACCCAGCTTTCCAGGCTTGGTCATCCTTTAGAGCTATCGCCAACATTCTGCTTATTCTGGTTCTTGTTGTAGTTGTAATTGCCCAGGCCATGGGGGGCGAATAGATGCTCGGCGCCTACACTATAAAAAAGATTGTGCCCAAGCTCCTAGTTGGGGTGATTCTTATAAACCTATCGTTTTACATGGTGGTTGGCGCGTTAGATATTACCCGGGTAGTGGCTAATGGTATGGATGGCTTGATTACTGACCCCTTCGTCAACAGTACACAAGGCAGCTATAACTTTACCCTAGGCGACAGTGTTTCAGGTTCACAAACCGCCCTGCTAATACCCTTAGTTGGCTATGGCTTATACAAAGCCCTGCCTGTACCTGCAACCTTTACGGAAATGTTTAAAGGAACCTTCCGGGCTAAAGAGGGTAGCCGAGGTGGCAACGTTGGCCAGTATTTGCACGCCTTGCTCTTTCTGGTTGTGATCCCAATAGGGCTGATATTTATGGCCATCTTTGTGACACTTGTCTTCAGGCAAGGTTTAATATTACTGCTGGCTATTACCGCGCCGATTGCCTGCGTTTTATATATTCTGCCGGGGACAGAGAAATACTTTAAGAAATGGTTGGATTTATTCTTAAAGACGCTCCTTGTCTACCCGCTGATTATGTTATTGTTTGCCGGTTCTGATATTTTGGCATCGGTAATATTCAACAATAACAAGGGTGGTTTGCCAGCATTGGTAGCCGGGCTGATTGCCATGTTCGCGCCGTTAGCTTTAATACCGTTTGCCTTTAAATTTGCCGGCGGAGCTTTGGGCGGTATTTACGGCGGCATTACTAATGGGCGGGCCAAAATTCATGAAGGCTTCCTTAAGAGCAACCGGGAAAAGGCTCACGAGCGCATGGGAGATATGTACACCCAGGCTCAAGGAACTGTCTTCCGTCGTCAAAACGAAAATCTTAAAACCCGGGGACGAACTGGGCGGTTTGTTGCAGGGAAGATGCAAGGTGCTATCGGACAAGGCTTCTACGCCAGGGAGGGTGCTCGTAACAAGCGCGCCGCCGAGCAAATACAGCTGGAGACCCAGTTTGGCGACGACACGCGTGTGCGCGCGGCAACTGCGGTATATAAGTCGAGCCCGACGGGTGAGAGAGATCCTGCAACTGGGAGAATCAAGATGGGCTACTACGACCTCGGGGGTGCCTCATATACCAAAGATGAGGTTATGTCTGCGCGGCGGTCTTTTGGCAACAACCAGTACGCGCTGCAGCAAAATATGGCTTATGGCATCAACAAAGCCATGAAAGAATCTGATGGTGATAACTTTATGATAAATATACCGGAGTTAACTGACCAACTTGGCATATCGATGTCTTCAATGAACGGCGCGCTGGTTGGGGCCGGCTTCCAGATGAAAGCCCAAGACCTGCAGTACAAACGCCTGTCTGTTTATAAAGATAAGAATACTGGTGAAACAAAAGTTAAGTTTGACGCCAAAGGCTTTGTTGAGGAGGACTATCACAGTTCCAGTACCTGGGATGGCACCGCCAAAAAGGTTGACCACTGGGAGACTATGGTAATGACTCTGCAGGAAAATCTGCGACAGCTCAGTGTACTGGAGGCGGTCCCTGTGGGTATGCGCAATGCCCAGCAACAAGATGACATTATGACACTTAGAACCAGCATAGATATGACAAAAAAACGCGCCGAGACGCTCAAGAGCCAGGCGGCCTCTGCTGGTGGTTATTCACAGGCCTATATGATGGCTATGCAGCAATCCGGGCAACAAGTTGCCCCCGGGGCAGCCGCTGGTGTTTCTGTTGCAATGGAGAAATTAGTAACTTTGGCCGAGAATGTCGACATTTCCGGTCCAGTCACTGGAGTCAATACTACAGTTAGCCAGGTATTAGGCAATAACGGTGGCAGGGAAAGGTTATCAAGCTTGCGGCAAGAAGCAAGAGAGCTTACTACGGCTTTAGCTGCTCCAGCTGTTGGAGGAGGCCCTGGCCTAAACAGTATTGAAAAGATGGAAGCAGAACGCCGGCTGGAGACCATTAAAGTTGAGAGGCGCAAGATTATGGAGAGTTCTGTCAAAACCCTTGACGAAATTAGAGATATCCAACAACATGCAGTTACTAAAGCAAACAGGCGCGGCTACGGTTATATAGATTTGGGAGTCAAAACGGTCGCCCCGGGGCTTAAACCACCTGGAGCTCCTTAGATGGCTACTTATAAAGTTCTACAAAACATTGAGGCCGAGGACAAGTTCCTGGGGCCGTTGACGCTACGACAGTTCATTTACGGCTGTATAACGGCTGTCTGCCTGTACTTGAGTTTCCTAGCCTTAACCCGGCACATGAAGCTGGCCCTACCGGTACTTCTGCCGCCAGCAGCGCTATGCGGTATCTTGGCCTGGCCCTGGGCGGGCGAGCAAACTACGGAAATTTGGCTGCTAGCCAAGCTGCGCTTTCACTTAAAGCCGCGCCGGCGCTTGTGGGATCAGAGCGGCATGAAGGACTTAGTAACAATTACGGTTCCCAAAAAACTTGAGCACGCACTTACTAACAACCTTAACCAAACCGAGGTTAAGAGCCGGCTTGAGGCTCTAGCTCAAACCATTGACAGCCGCGGTTGGGCCGTTAAAAACGTCAATGTTAACCTGTCCGGTCAAGATGAGTTTAATGATACGGCTGGCAGTCCGGATCGCTTGGTGGGCTTAAGCAGTCTGCCGCAGGAAGTGTCCACCGTCGATGTCCAAGCGGCCGACGACATTATGGACGAGAAGAGTAACCCAATTGCCCAACACTTTGAGCAAATGATCAAAAGCTCGGACGTAGAACACCACGAGGGCGTACTGGCCAAAATGCAAAATGTCCGTGCCCAAGCAGATAATAGTAGTGGCAGTAGCGCTAGCCAAAGCAGCCAGCCATGGTTTATGCAGCCTGGCGCCAATGCCGCGCCGGCCGGCTTTGCCGGTTTTGCTACTCAGCCAGTTACTACTAGCAGCACCCCGACCGCTTTAACTTCTGAAGAAGAAGCCTTGCTGAGCAAAGTCCATGAGCACGACCAGCGCATGAACGCGGCCTTTGGCCACGCTAACCCTCCTCAGCCGACGCCAAAACCAACCGCCGCGCCAAAGACAGCAACCCCTGACCCTGCTATACTAAAACTAGCCAAAAACAACGACTTAAATGTGGCGACGATTGCCCGTCAGGCTAGTAAAACTAAGCCATTGCAGTCGCCCGATGATGAAGTAGTGGTGTCCTTAAGATGATTAGTAGTCTGGCAAGTCAGACGATTCAAAAGGTGGAAAAACAACAATGAACCCGCAACAGCCAAGTCAGCCCCAGCCAAATCAGCAGCCACCTCCGGCTGCCGCGCCGCCCACAAGAGGGCTTGCGCCAACGTCGGCTGCTACCTTCCAGTCTCCGCTGCCAACCGGTCCAGCAATGACCAACCCGCAATACGCTACACCTTTACCAGGTATGGATATTAGGCCGGGGAGTTCGCCAGTGCCTGCCCCCGGCGTAACCAGGCCAGCCGCTGCGCCTAAAATTAACCCCAACAGCACCCAAAACACTCTGCAAATCGCCGAGATCCGCGACGGCATTGTGATTATGAGCGACGGCTCATTCCGCTCGGTTGTGATGGTCAAAAGCATTAACTTTGACCTAATGAGCCCCCAAGAACGCGAGGCCGTAGAGTATTCCTACCAAGGCTTTTTGAACTCGCTGTATTTCCCAGTTCAGATATTTATCCGCTCGTCTAAAGTAGATCTGCGGCCCTACATTGAGCGCCTAGACAAAATCCGCGCCGAACACGACAACATGCTGCTTAGTTTGCTGATGGAAGATTACATTTCGTTTATTGACAATATTTCTCTTGAAACTAACATCATGGATAAAAAGTTCTATGTGGTGGTGCCGTTTTTCCCGGAAATTGACGCCAAGGCTGCAATTAAAGCCAGCAAAAATTTGTTTGGCAGCCTAAAGTCTATTTTTAGGCCAACCGAACAGCATGTGGTGATTGACGAGCAGACCCTAGAAAAGGCTAAGACCGAGCTAAGAAACCGCGTCCAAGCCGTACTGGCTGGTCTATTGCAGTGCAGTATCCAGGGCTTGCCGCTGGATACTCAGGAATTAATTGAGCTTTATTACGACACCTACAACCCAGACACCGCGACCCGCCAGCAGCTACGCAGCTTTGATGAACTTGAGGCGCCTGTGGTTACCAAAGGCACCGGCGCCGCTCCCCAGCCCAACCTGGAAAAGGAGATGAAGTAATGTTTGGTAAGGATAAGCAGAAGTTCCAACTTGACCCAGTAGCCCTAGCAGAAGCCCAGCGCATGCGCGAGCAGCAAGAGGTCAATACCGCCTTTCAAAAGGGCATTACGGCACTGCGTGACTTTATTGCGCCTAGTTCGTTGGAGCTGCAGTCCACCCACTTCCAGATTGGCACACGTTATGCTCGGGCTTATTACGTCTATGGCTACCCGCGCTCAATTTATACTGGCTGGCTAAGTCCAATGATCAACCTGGATGAAGTCATGGACATGTCGATGTTTATATACCCCGTGGAAAGCCAAGTTGTCTTAGAGAATTTGCGCAAAAAGGTTGGCCAGTTGGAAGCCGGCATTATGTTAGACAACGAGCGCGGCCGGGTCCGCGACCCGGGCAAACAGGCCGCTATTAGCGACGCCGAGGATATGCGCGATAAATTGCAGGTTGGCGAGGAACGGTTCTTCCGTTTTGGTCTGTACTTTACAATTTACGCCTCCAGCATGGAAGAACTAGAGTTTGTAGCTCATAAGGTAGAGTCTATCCTGGGGCAACAACTGGTTTACTCTAAACCGGCGACTTCCCAGCAAGAGCAGGGGCTAAACAGCATCGTGCCGCAGTTTACCGACCAACTACAAATCCGCCGCAATATGAACACCGGCGCGCTATCGACCAGCTTCCCGTTTACCAGCGCCGACCTGACCCAGGATAACGGTATTTTGTATGGCATCAATATGCACAACTCTGGGCTGGTGATTTTTGACCGCTTTTCTTTGGAAAACAGCAACTCCGTGGTGTTTGCCAAGTCCGGCGCCGGCAAAAGCTTTGCCGTTAAGTTAGAGGCTTTGCGTAGCCTGATGTTTGGCGTTGAGATTTTTATTATTGACCCAGAAAACGAATACCAACGGATGTGCGAGGCCGTCGCTGGAGCTTACGTACGACTTTCCTTAAACTCGCCAACGCGGATTAACCCCTTTGACCTACCAAAAGTTGTTGATACTGAAGAAGCTGACACAGCACTTCGCTCCAACCTGATTACCCTGCACGGCCTGCTGCGCCTAATGATGGGCGGTGCCCAATCACAGATGATGGCCAGCAACACCCAAGCCATGACTATGGTGCCGGCGCTCAGCCCGGTTGAAGAATCCGATCTAGACGCCGCGCTGATTGAAACCTATGCCAAAGCCGGCATCACTAACGACCCGCTGACTCATAACGCCACGCCGCCGACCATATCTGACCTGTACGACGTGCTACTGCACATGGGCGGCACCGGCCCGCAGCTAGCACAGCGCCTCCGCAAATACACCACTGGTACCTTTGCCGGGATTTTCTCCCAGCAGTCCAACATCAACATTAATAACCCGCTGGTGGTCTTTAACATCCGCGATCTTGAGGATGAGCTGCGGCCAGTAGCCATGTACATTGTGCTTAATTACATCTGGAATAAAACCAAGACTGATCAGAAAAAGCGCCTGCTAATTGTTGACGAGGCTTGGCAACTAATGAAGTACGAGGATTCGGCTAACTTTTTGTTCAGTCTGGCTAAGCGAGCCCGCAAATACAACCTTGGCATTACGACCATCTCCCAAGACGTAGAAGACTTTATGGGCAGCCGTATGGGCCGGGCAATTGTTGCCAACGCCAGCATGCAGCTACTGCTCAAACAGTCACCCTCGGCCGTTGACGTGCTAACTGATGTCTTTAAATTAACCAGCGAGGAAAAGAAGCGGCTTAGCCAATTCCCAGTTGGCCAAGGCTTGTTCTTTGCCGGCCAAAATCATGTCCACATCCAAATTACAGCCAGTCCAACAGAGACCAGCCTAATTACTACCAACCCGGAACAAATCCGCCAAATGCAGCAAGTGGGTGAGATTGCCGGGGGTGCTGGCGCGGCTGGTGCGATTGATCTTAATCAGCCACTTCCGCCGCCGCCCGCGCCGCCACAAACACCCACCCAAGCGCCCAGTGTATAATTTAAGGGTAAGGACTTTTTGAAATAAACAACCATGGCTAACGAAGTCTATGACCCTAATGATGAACAGCCGGTAGTTGAGCCCGATCTGCAGGTGCTTGAGAATATTGGCCAAACCACACGGCTTCAAACAAGGGAATCACGTAAAACCTCAAAAGAAGCTGACGGCACGGCGGATGATGACAGTGAAACAGACGACCTAAAAAAAGCCGAAGAAGAACCGGATGATGGCGGTTTTTGGAAGGGTGATAGGCCAGAAGAAAAAGACAAGGGTGGTGGGGTCGCTGCGGCGGCCTCATTAGCAACCCCGGGCGGGCTGGCCAAAAAAGCCTTTTCTGCATTATCTAGAAATAAGAAAAAGGCGGCAGCCGGCGGTGGCATAGCCGGGATTCTTATTGGGATGATTCTTGGGCTGGGCAGCTTAAGTGCCTTCCAATTGCAAGAACTACGCGACAACGCCCTAAACGATACGTCTACCGGCGGAGTCGTCAATCAAGCTCTTAATAACCGCCGCAACAAGACCTTGCGCACCGTAGTTAATGACGCGGCCAAAGGTGGTGGATCTGCGCTTGCTACTAATCCCAAACTAGATTCTACCCTGGAGCGCTATGGCTTTGACCTAACGCGGGACAGCGAGGGCAAACTGATTAAATTAGGTTTCAAGTCCGGCTCAACCGATATTTCCCACTCCCTTGCCGGGCTAAGTGATAATGAGCTGGACAATGTCTTGAAGGACTTCTTTAGTAAAAGTGAGGTCGAAGATGCGTTTGGGAAGGCTCTGAAGTATGATGCCGCCACCTGGAAAGGCAAGGCCGCCACGCGGGTCTATCAATTTATGAAGGTCAATTTTGCCAACTGGCTATCACGTACGCCCTCAGAGAAAGCAACCACTGACGAAGAAAAATTGTCCGATGATCTCAGGCACGCCGACGATGGCGTTTTTAGCGATAGTGGTAAAACCCTGGATAAGGCACCGAGTGATCTTGGCGGCAAGACTGATAAGGTTGATGATTTAACGGTTGAGTCCGACAAAGCGCCAGACTACCGTAAACAGTTGCTGGATAATCCTACTGCAGGTGACGAACTAACCGGTGATGCTATAGCTGGAGCCGCCGGCCAAGACGTAATAGACCAAGCCGGCAAAGATTTGCCGGATACTCTGGCCAAAAATGATGCTGGATTGCTTAAAGCACTGCAAGCTAGAATTTTTACAACCGTCCCAACTAGTTTGCTCGCCGGTGGAGCCGAAGGTATCAACATTGTGGCTGTACCACAGGAAGCCTGCCGTATAAAAGGCACTCTCAATTTTATAGCAAACGTACGTAACGTCATCTTTGCTTATGAGCTGGCTAGGTTCTCGGTGAAAATTTTGACGGCCGCTGATGACCAAAAAGCCGGCATTATGAGCAGTGATGGGCTCCACCTGCTGCTGCTTTATATGAACCGGCCCAACCCGGCCAACGGCAAATCTTCCATGCAGTCCGGCGGCATCCAGTATCTGTTGGGCAACTCCAGCGCCAAAGTTTCTGAGACCAACTTGTCTCGGGTTTCAACTGGGCGTAATAACGGCGGCGTCCTGGAAACTGTTTCCAACTTTATTAGTACCAACCCCGTAACCAGTGTGGCGTTGAGCCCGACCAAGTGTAAGGTCGTCAATAATGGGTTAGTGACCGTTGCCGGCTTTGCTACCGGTGCTTTGTTTTCGGTATTTGGCGGGGCTGAAAGTGGTGCTACTGAAACCAATATCGTGCTGTCTATTTCTATGCAGATACTAAAGGAGGTTGTTTATACCGTTGGCACGCCAATTTTGATTAAATCCGGTGCTCATTTGGTTATGAATGGTTTGGAAAATGGTGAGCTAGTTGGCGATAGTTTTGCTTCCGGGATTGGCGCGCTTAAAGGCATGAACGGTGGCGCACAAGGACTGCGACCAATTACCAGACAAAAAGCCGCTGTATTACGTCAAGAAGCCAGCA
>CAZYVW010000017.1:0-14025 GCA_964651645.1 uncultured Candidatus Saccharibacteria bacterium | reverse complement strand
TCTTAAAACCCAGCACCACCTGTTTATAGTAGTTAATGAGTTTGAGGAAATGGTCGGCGTTATTAGTATTGAAGACGTGCTAGAGCAAATCCTTGGCAAGCCGCTTGTCGACGAATTTGATAAATACGAAGACCTGCGAGCCGTGGCCCAGTCCTTGGCTGAAAAAGAAAAAGCCGAACACGAATCATCAGAGGTGGTAGAATAGTATCAATGGCAAGGATACTTTCTGCGGACGTAGCCGAACATATCGGCGAAACCGTAACTATTCAAGGTTGGATACACAAAAAGCGGCTACTTGGCGGCATTACCTTTATTAATGTCCGTGACCGTAACGGCTTAACGCAGGTTGTTGTCCAAGATAAGACGGAAGTGGAAAAACTGCGCGGTCTGCAGATTGGCACGGTTGTAGAAATTAGCGGTATGGCTAAGGAAGAGGAACGAGCTCCAGGTGGCGCCGAGCTGCACGAGCCTAAGATTACTGTATTAGTACCAGTGAATGACGAGCCGGCAATTGAAATAGACAAGCCGCTGGACCATAAGTCAGAGAATCTAGACACTCTGTTTGAATATCGACCAGTCGGTTTGCGCAACCTGCAGGAAACCGCCATTTTTAAAATTCAGGCTGGCATAACCAAAGCTCTTAGGGACTATTTCTACCAAAACGACTTTACGGAAGTCCACACGCCTAAACTGCTGGCCGCGGCTACGGAAGGTGGCGCTGAAGTATTCAAAATTGATTATTTTGGCAAAGAGGCTACGCTGGCCCAAAGCCCGCAGTTTTACAAGCAGATGATGGTTGGCGTCTTTGAGCGGGTGTTTGAAATCGCGCCAGTTTATCGGGCGGAGCCCAGCGCCACTACCCGGCACATGACCGAGTACACTTCCGTAGACGGCGAAATGGGCTTTGTTAGCATTGAAGACATCAAGACGTTTCTTAGTGGCCTACTAAACTTTGTGGTTGACGAGACCTGGAAACACCATGAAGCCGACCTCAAAAAATGGAACGCTTCTAAGCCAGTTTTAACCGAGGAGCTTCCCTCGTTATCAATGGCGGAGATCCATGAGCTTTACAGCAAGGCTACAGGCGAGAATTCAGTAGGCGAGAAAGACATGCGGCCTGATGAAGAACGTTGGATTTGTGAGCATGCTAAAAAGAATTTAGGCAGCGAGGCGGTTTTTGTGACCGATTGGCCAAGTGACGATATGAAGTTTTACCATAAGGCCCAAGACGGCAAACCAGAACTGGCCGACCGCATTGACTTACTATTCCGCGGTCTGGAAATTACCACCGGCTCCATGCGCGAGAATCGCCACGATGTACTGCTCAAGCAACTCAAAGAAATGGCTCACGGTAACCCGGAAGATCCAGGTTTCAAATATTTCCTAATGTCTATGCAAGCCGGCATGCCGCCACACGGTGGTTTTGGGATGGGTCTGGAACGACTAACAGAAAAACTTATCGGTCTGAACAACATCAAAGAAGCCACCCTGTTCCCAAGAGACATCAACCGCCTAGCGCCTTAAGCGTTGTCTTTGGCATGCCAGACGTACCAGCAAGCAATTGATTCGTAAGGATGCCAGTTGTTCCTTTTGGCAATTGTCTTGATTTCTTCCGGGTCAGGCAAGTGGTCTAAGCCGTAGAGTTTTTTGACACCCATTTTTATGCCCAGGTCGCCAGTAGCTAAGATATCTGGCCGACCCATGGCGAACATCATAAACATGTGGGCTGTCCACTCGCCAATGCCTTTGACGGCAACTAGTTCTTTAATAATCTCCTCGTTGGGCAAGGCATCCAATTTATTTAGCTCTAACTTGCCATCTAAAATGTGTACAGCCAGGTCTTTCACGTAGCCGGCTTTGGCGTTGCTTAAGCCCACACCACGCAAAGTCTCATGTTCAACCTCTAAAATTTGATCGGGCGTCGGTAATTTGCCGCCAAATAACTCCTTAAAGCGGCCTAAGATTGTCGAAGCGGCCTTGACGCTTAGCTGCTGGCCAATAATGCTATCCACCAGCTCGCCGTAATAATCTTTGTGTGGCTTGATGCTACAAAGTCCGGCAACCTCAACAACTGGCGCCAGCACCGGGTCATTCTTCTTAAGATGTTTGGCGGCCGCTTCCATAATGTCTTTCACGGTTCTCATAATACATGGTTTATAGGGCTGACTTGCGGGATTGATCGGGCAGTTCTTTGCTATAATTAGGCTAAGCATTTTAGGGGTGCGGGTTTTTATATTATGAAAACAAAACCACAATTACCGAGAAGAACAGGCAGGCGGGTAAAAAACCTGGGCATGTTTGCTCATCACCATCTAGCACGTCGGCCGCATGAATTTTTAAGCCGCAAATCAAAGGCCTACCGGCGTTACCATGAATGGCGTTGGCATAAACACCTACATATTGGCGTTGCTTCTGGCTACCTGGCCTTGGTTGTGGTTTTCATCTCCAGATCTTTCTAGCCAAATGCCAAGAAGACAATAATCAGCACTCAATTATTGTTTTAAGCAGGTTTAGAGAATACAATCTTGGTAAAACATCAAAGCGCTAAAGCTAATATAGGAGACATTATGCCGGACCAAGAAGATCCAACATCAGAGCCAGCTCATAAGCCTGGTGACACACCGGAATTAGAATCAGAAGCAGTGGAACCTCCTGAAGAGCCCATAGCAGTGCCCGAAGCCGCAAAAGAATCGGCAAAACCAGACACAGCAGAAACTCCTGACGAAGTTGCTAAACCAAAGCCACATAAATCTGGTGAAGGGAATATTTTTAAACGTCTGCTAGATAAGGCTAAAGCAAAAAAGGCGGTATCTATACCTCTGGCTATTTTGGCAGTATTACTTTTGCTTTTAGCTATTCCATTTACGCGCTACCCGCTGGCTGGCCTAGTACTTAAAAAGAACTTCTCGGTAGTTATTACTGATAAAGACACTGGTAATCCGGTCAGCAGTGCTTCTGTAATGCTAGACGGCAAAACCGCGCTGACCGACAACACTGGCAAAGCCACAGTTCGTTCGCGTGTTGGGCACAAACAATTAAGTGTTACCAAAAAATACTATAAAGACCAGACCACCAAGGTAACGGTTGGCATTTTAAGCCAAAAGAATCGTCCCACACTTAACTTGCAAGCAACTGGCCGCCAGATATTAATTACGGCCAGGAACAAAATAACTTTTGCCGCACTAGCTGACGCAGTTGTGTCGGCCTCCGGTACGGAAGCCAAAACTGACAAAAGCGGTAAAGTTTCAATGGTTCTGCCCGCCGACAAACCAACCGTAGAAGCCACTATATCGGCCAGTGGTTTTAATGACACTAAAGTCTCTATAAAAATTTCCGATGTACCAATTGAGGAAAATAATTTTGACGTCACTCCGGCTGGCAAAATTTACTTCCTGTCTAAAAAGTCTGGCACCATTGACGTCGTCAAAACAGACTTGGACGGTGGTAACCGCGTAACCGTGCTGGCTGGCAGCGGTAAAGAAGACGACACTGACACCGTTCTGCTTGCTTCCCGAGATTGGAAATATCTAGCACTTAAAGCTAAGCGCGATGACGGCAAACCTAAACTCTACTTAATTGACGCTGCTACAGACAAACTTTCCACCATCGACGAAGGTGACGTGACCTTCACTCCTGTCGGTTGGCAAAACGAGTACTTCGTCTACAGTGTGCTTCGCAGCACCCAAATCTGGACACCCAAAAGGGAAGCTGTAAAGAGTTTTAATGCCGCCACTGGCAAAATAACCACCCTGGACGAGCTATCGGGCCAAGGCACGAACAATACAGACTATGCAAGCGAGCAGTTTACGGCCACCTATATTGTGGATGGCTGGATTTTGTATGGTAAATACTGGACCAAGGGCTATAACCAATACTTAACCAACACTGTCGGCAAACACGATGCTATTATTGCTGTACACGCAGATGGAACCGGCAAGAAAACGCTAAAAGAAATTGACGCCAACACTTCTAATAATGGCAACCGTTATATAGACTCTCGGCCTTACGAGGCTCAAGGCGTTTACTTTTCCATGACCAAAGATGACGGCAATGGCAACCTGTTCTACACAGTAGAGCGTGACGAGCTTAAAGATTCGGACATTACCCAGGACAAGTTCTATGGCGAATACAATACTTACCTAGTCTCACCAGAAGGCAAACAAACTTTCTGGTCAGAATCGCGTGATGGCAAGAACGTCATGTTAGTTGGTGACCTGAACGGTGAAAACGGCAAACAAATAGCCAGCCTCAGCGATGAGTTCAGCCCTTATGGCTGGTTCGGCGAAGGCTACCTGCTGGTGTCTAAAAAAGGCAGCGAGCTGTATATAATCCCTGCTAGTGGTCCAAAACCGGGTGCAGATTTGCTTAAAGTTTCCGATTACCACAAACCAGCCTATAGTTTCCGCGGCTATGGTTACGGTTATGGCGGCAACTAAATAGTTTAATTGTTGTTTTGAGAGAATTCCGACAGAACATGTCTTAGGCATTCTTTACTATTAGCCTGTATCTGAAGCTTAGTGCTTACTAGCTCCATTGAAGGCAGGTCTAGAAATCTGCTCAAATAATAGAGATAGCAAACACTTTAAACCAGATCGCCAACTTATAAACTCATTTTAGTGAAAGGGGAGGCTTATGCCCCATACCCTTGAGGCGCGGAGCATGCCGTTAAGGCAGGTTGCTGCCGCCACAGCCCTATTCCTAAGCTCTGTAGCTATGGGTCTAGGATTTAGCGGCGAAGCCGCAGGACCACAAATAAACAGCCAACCGGTTGTAGAACAAAACATTGGCAATTTAAGTCTTCAACTGGCGGCAGATTCTGAACCTCCTCCACCGCCGCCGGATCATTGCACCGACTATGACAACATGAAGGCTGGCCATGGCAATCCCACAAACCAGAACTGGTTTAATTACCTTAATGAGCAGGGATATGCCCGGGTAACAATAGCCTGCAAGTTTGGCTGGGGCGGCGACCAATATGATTGTCTTGACCAGCTTTGGGGGCCATATGAATCCAACTGGAACCGTCTGGCTAAGAATCCCCACTCCACCGCCAAAGGTATTTGGATGGGCTTAGAGCGGACACGCAAAAACTACATGGGCATGAACTATGATTCTGATGATGGCCGTACCCAAGTTGATGGCGGCTTGCCGTATGTCCGGGATGTTCGGGGAGATCCCTGTAAAGCTCTGGCGTTTCGTAAGAGTCACGGCTACTACTAATCTGTAAAAAGGCTTATAAAATGAAAACCTCCCGTTGCCGGGAGATCCTCAAGGGTTTTGGTTTTTTACGAATTTATGACTAATCCGCAAACAAATTTGCGCCGCAATTAATCATACTTTTCAGCCTACTCTTCCTGATGCATAAGCGTCAACAAATATGTGGCCTAAAAATTACAACACTACAATTTAACAGATTAAACCTCTGTAAATATCACCACGGTCTGACCCCACAAATAGTCGCAAAATTACCCACTAACTATTTAATAGCTGAACTAAATTAGTGTACAAACACTCAAGCAAATCAAACTGTTGCTACATTGCGTAAAGAATACAAATATAGTATAATACTGCCTCATGAGTATTGAGTCAGGCGGGGATAGCCTGCAGGGAAGCCCTAACCAGCCGGAGATAAACCAGGCTTTTATGGAAATTATTGAGCCTTGGATTATTGAACGCGCCCAAGAACTAAACACCGAGATTGAGGAGCACAATGAGTTTTGGGGCGTCTACCTAGGCGGCCAATTGCGTCGATTAATGCAAGCGCCGGCAGATCTGAACTTGTCCGAGTATTTTATGACAGAAATGGAGCTAGCTACTGCCCAGGCTGCCAAAGAAGGCGCGGAGGATTATTTGATTGGTTTAGAAATGGAAGAGCTAGAACGACCATTCCAGGTAATTGATGATTCCGACGATGAAATAAACAGGTATTATATGAAGCGAGCTTTCAAACTTCAGGATAAAAACCAAAAGGTGGAATGGAAAAATTATAAAAATCCCAAGACTCTAGAACAAGCCCAGGAATACGAGACTTCCAAATCCGATCCTGAGCCAGGTGATACTCCTGGGAATGAAGGTAATAACTTATGACCCTATCCAAACTAGACGGCTATTTGCAACGGAGCCCAAACAATATGGAATATACAACTATTGCGGTTGACGGCCGCGGTGGTTCGGGCAAATCAACGTTCAGCCGCTGGTTATCAGGAAAACTTGAGGGGTTTGTGCGCTCAGAGGGCGATGATTACTATGAACCAATCGAAAATGATTTAGTGCCAGGATTTTTTAATGCTGAGCGTTTTATGTTTGATGTAGGAACTTCACTTAAAGCTGGGCACAGATCCCTGCTTTATTTGCCTTATACCTGGCCTGGGCGCACAGAATTACCTCATAGAATAGTTCCGGTAGATAGGGGTGTTATACACGAAGGAATTCTGGCTTTTGATCTACCGATTGATTGGGACGTAAAAATATGGGTAGAAACTCCTAGGGAAGTTGCGCTGCAGCGATACTTTGACCGTGCTGAGGAACTGCGTCGTTCTACTAGAACACCAGAACAAACAGTGATTGCGGGTCTTGAATGGGCGCGCCAAGCGGATGAATATATAGCTAGAGTCGATCCTTTGAACACTGCGGATATAGTAATCGATGGTACCTTGCCTTTTGACCAACAACTAGTCTAGTTCTGCTATCATCAAAGGATGGCAGAACTATACCAAGTCGTTGATGAGGGTGATAATATTACTGGCTACAAAACTCTCGCTGAAATTAATGCCAGCAAAGAACTCTACAGAATCTCTGCTCTTTGGCTAACTAATTCTATTAAAGAAATACTAATCGCCAAAAGAGCATTGACCAAGAGCCACGACCCTGGAGTGTGGGAAAGTGCCGTAGCCGGAACAGTTGAGAAAAACGAAACTTATGAAAGTAATATCTACAAAGAGGCCGAGGAAGAAATTGGGCTAACAGGTGTTGAATTTAAAAAAGGTCCTAAACAGCGCATGCATGTCTTTCCAAGCTTTTGCCAATGGTTTACGGCAACTCTTGATCAACCAGCTGAGGAGTTTGTACTGCAGAAGGAAGAAGTTGACGCAGTAAAGTGGATAAGTCGGGAGGAACTCATAAAAGATGCCACCGCTAACCCGCAGAACTATGTTCCCTCAATCTTGGACATCGTTGCCCTTTTTGAAGCCTAGAGCACCAAGCAAACAAGAATCAACTTCCAGCTAACCTGCTTATGTTATAATTTTACAAGATAAATACTATGGGGAAGTCTATGGCAAAACGCATACTTTATATTTTGGGGAGCAGCTTACTTTTGCTGGCATTTACGGCGCCCGCAACAGTCGCAGCCGTTGATAGCACCACTAGCTCCAGTAGCTCTTCTGTCCAGACCACTCAAACTGCGTCAGAAAAAGCCGCTGCCATGGCCGCCCGGATTGCCCAGCGCAAACTTGAGTTTAAAACAAAGCTAACTGCGGCCGAGACCAAGCGTTTACAGGACAGGTGCAAACCCGCCCAAGCGCTAATTGGCAGTCTGAATGACAAACTTGGGACTTCAACAACCACGCGCACCCAGGCTTACACCGAACTAACCACACACATTACAGACATATTGGATAAACTGGCTACCAAAAACCTAGACCTTGAAACCCTTAAAAGTAATCAAGCCCAGCTAATGGTCAAAATCAACACCTATAAAGCTGACCTAGCCACCTACAAAGATGCTATCGGCGACCTTAAAGACATGGACTGCGCCGCCGACGCTACGGCCTTTAAAGCTTCGCTAGAGGTTGCTCGGACTGACCGGGAAAAACTAGCCACAGACGTGGCCGATATCCGTACTTACGTTACTGGTACCGTAAAGCCAACGCTTCAAACTCTGCATGACCAACTGGCCAAGGCTGAAGGGACAACAAACTAACATGGACCCAACAGCAATGCCCCAACCTACAGCCACAGCCACAGCCGAGCCTGAGCCCGAGCGCGAGGCTTTTAGACCAGTGCCATCGCGTACGCCAATCCCAGTAATGGACGTCATGGACGTCAAGCCGCCGCAATCTGCACCATTAATGCCATCCGAAGCCATTGCGGCCCCAGACCCGGCGCCAGCGCCAGTAGCCCCCGCAGTTGCAGCCGCCCCGCCACAAACTGTCGTAGAGGAAATGCCCGTTGCTGAGCAAAAAGTCGAGACCTTTACTGGCTCCACGCCAGACCCTTTGCCAACCAGCATGCCAAACTCAACTGTCCCGCCACAAACTGTCACACCCATGCCCGTACTTGCCGGTGGCGGTAGGCCAAAGCGCCCCAAGGCCGCAATAATAGTTGGCGCTGTACTAGTAGTAATTTTGATTGCAGCTGCAATTTTTGCCTACATGAAGATGATGAATAATATGAACCACAATCACGCGGCCACAACCACTACAACCACGACAACTGCAGTCAAACCGGCAACTGCCAGTGATGTAGACGCAACCTCCAAGTCTCTGGATTCATCCTTAGGCAAAGTCGACGACAGCAAAGACTTCACATCGGCTGACCTGTCCGACGCCACCCTCACTCTTTAAACTTCGTGTTATAGTTTTTTCTATATGACCAAGGTGTTTAAGACTCTAAATGACGAAGTTGTTAAACTGCTCAAATCTGGAGCAGTTGGCGTTATACCTACAGACACAGTCTATGGCCTAGTTTGCAGTGCTGCGGATGAAAAAGCAGTAAAGCGGCTTTATGAGCTTAAAGGCCGAAAAAATAAACCCGGGACGCTAATTGCCGCTAACATTGAGCAACTGGAAGAACTTGGGCTGAAGCACCGTTATCTGAAAGCCGTAGAGCACTATTGGCCAAACCCCATTAGTATCATCATACCTGCGCCAGAACTTGCTTATCTACACCACGGTAAATACAGCCTTGCTATACGCATCCCCAAAGACAAAGAACTGCTCGAACTATTATTAAAGACTGGACCTCTGCAAACTAGCAGCGCCAATTTGGCAGACCAGCCTTTATCCCAAACTATCCAAGAAGCTCAAAAATATTTTGGGGACAAGGCGGACTTTTATGTAGACGGCGGGGACATGACAGGGAAACCAGAATCGACAATTATCCGGATTGTTGATGATGCCATAGAAGTTCTGCGTGAAGGTGCCGTCAAGATTGATGAAGAAACAGGTAGAATACTAGCAGAATGAACTTTTCAGAATTCTTCGGCTACCTTGCGGGTGTTGTTTTTGCAGTCAGTGCATTCTGGTATGTTCACGATGTCGCAAAAGGCAAAGTAACGCCGAGCATTGCAACTTTTCTGATGTTTACCCTAATTAACATTTCCCAACTCGTATCTCTTATTGCTGAGCACGTTTGGCACGTGCTGCCTTTTACGATTGTCGGAACAATAAGTTCAATCTTAATATGTCTTTTGGCCTTGAGGGCAAGGAAGATTTACTTTGAGCTGCCTGACAAAATCGGCCTAGCGGGCGCGGTATTAGGGTTTCTGGTTTGGATTATTACTAAAAACGCCGCCTATAACTTGTACATTTTGAGCATAGTTAACCTTTTTACCTTCGCACCCTTAATTATCAAATCGTTCAAGAGGCCAGACTTAGAATCCACGCTACCTTGGCAGCTTAATTTATTGGCTTCTTTATTCCTCTTGCTGGGCATCAATTCTTCAGCGGCTGTTGTATGGATTGTTCCAGCCAGACAGTTCCTATGTTCATTGCTTTTGAATATTGGTCTCACGCGTGGGACAATTAAAGCAAGAGGAGTAAACCAGTGAATTTCGACGAGTACCAAAAAAAAGCTCTAAGTACTGATTTAACCCCAGGTAAAGACGAAGGGCTACTGTCCATCTCATTTATGGACAAAGTTCTAGGACTTGTAGGCGAAAGTGGTGAATTTGCCGATAAAATCAAAAAAATTCTGCGTGACAAAAATGCTGAACTAAGTGAAGAGGACCGCCTAGGACTCATTAAAGAACTGGGCGATGTTCTTTGGTACACTGCGGTATTGGCTGATCGTCTTGGGGCTAACTTTAGCGAAGTAGCTGAGGGCAATATCAATAAGCTATTCAAACGCAAGGCAACCGGCAAACTCGGTGGCAGTGGCGACAACCGATGAAAACCATAATGTACCCGGCTATTAGTTTGGATGGTTTCATTGCTACAAAAGATGGGGACGACAGCTGGGTTGCTCCAGAAGATGATGCTAGGTATCAAAAAGCCGTTGAAGAATGCGGCTGTATGCTGGTTGGCCATAAAACCTATGAGTTATTCAAAGATGCCTTCTCTAAAAGCGCCACAATATTTGTTTGTACTCGACAGCAGGGTTTAGTTGACGAGAGAAACTTTAAATTTATAACAGGCACACCCCAGGAAATGCTGGAACAAGTTGAGGCTCATGGATTCAAAGAAGCTATTATTTGTGGCGGTGGGGAAATAAATGGTTTATTTGCTTCTGCCGGGCTGGTAGATGAAATTATAGTAAGCGTTTGCTCGCTAACCTTGGGTGAGGGCATCCCGCTATTTGGCTCTTTTACTCCTAAATTAAAGCTCGAACTTATTTCTACAAATAATGATGTGCCAACTACCGTCCAAAACCACTACCAAGTCATTAGGAGCAAATAATGGATATAAAACAGCTTATTTCAGATTACCTAAAAGAAGCAAAAATGATGCAACTGGCTACAGTAGTCGGCAACCAGCCGTGGGTGTGTAGTGTATGGTTTGCATCAGACAATGACCTTAATATCTACTGGTTTAGCTCTACCACTCGCCGGCACAGCCAAGAAGTGAACCAAAATCCAAAAGTTGCCGGCGCCATCTGTTTGCCGCAAACCCCAGGGGGCGACGCGCGTGGGCTACAGTTCCAAGGTACAGCCAAAGAACTAACTGACTCTGGGGAAATTGATAAAGCCAGGGCAGTTTATGAAGACCACATCTTCCCAGGCAAGACTATTGATGCGTTGATCGCCAACGAACAAAAGCCCCATCGTTTCTACAAAATAAAAGTCACGCAGTACGTGCTTTTTGACACCGTAAACTTTCCGGACGAATCCCGCCAGGAATGGACCCCCTCATGAAAATTCAATCACAACGGCCACATACAGCTAGTTTTATTATCTTTAGAAAAAATGGCAAAGTGGCTCTATTGCTTCGAGAAAACACTTCATGGATGGCCGGCTACTGGGGATTGGTCTCAGGCAAAGTAGAAGAGGATGAAAGTTTTGTGCAGGCTGCCATAAGGGAGGCCAAGGAAGAGGCCGGCGTAAACCTAAAGCCAGAAAACCTGGAGTTTGTTTTGGCAGAACACCGTACGGGCGATGAACCCGGAACTGCTTGGATGGATATATATTTTGAAGCTACAAACTGGAGCGACGAGCCGTATAACGCAGAGCCGCATGTCCATAGTCAGCTAGACTGGTTCAGCATGGACGAATTACCAGAGAACACCGTCCCGCATATCAAACATTGCCTACAGCAAATTGCCGAAGGCAAAAACTACACAGAATACGGCTGGGATGCCTAGCCCTGGGTCTTAAAGGTTGCCCTTAGCCATTCGTCCAAACTTCCGCCACCACCGCCGGCCATGCCAAACACCATATCGCCATTTTTAAGGTGATCTTGAATAGTCTGGTTCAATTCATCGTCCAGCTTGCTTGGTTCGGCAAGGGACGGCTCGGCAAGACGCTTAATAAGTTCTTCTGGCGGCAAAATTGCTTGGTCTGGATCCTCGCGGGCTAGATAACTTGGTAGCCAGTAGACTTTTTTAGCACCCTTAAAACAATCCTTATAATCATCTTTCATATAATGTTGGCGGCGATTGGTCAGAGGCTCATAAACTACAACTACTGGTTTTTCACCGGCCGTTTCCAGCGCGGCGCTCATGGCTCCACGGATCTTATCTGGAGTGTGGGCCTCGTCGGTATAAAGTCCAGGAACAATCTCTTCCATGCGTCGGTGCAAACCAGGGAACTGGCTAATTTTTTCAACCAGCTTTTCAGTTGGGACATCTAGCAAATCATGCACCGCCATGACGGCAGCCCAAGCATCCAAACGATTAAAAGCTCCCTCTAACTTAATGTCTTGGATGGCCTTGTCGCCAGATTCCAATACTTTGGCGTTGCTTGGTTTAAAATTCAGGCGCTCCAAATCTTCTTGCCACAGTATGACTTTCTGACTTTGGCCTATGAACTGCCTAAACGCTTCAAAATATTCTTCCTGAGTGGGGTAAACCTCATGGTGGTCATAAGACACGCCGCTAATAATGGCGACCGATGGGTGAAAGGCCAGAAAATTGCGGTCAAACTCATCGCATTCATAAACAAAGTACTCGCTGCCTGGCTCGTAATGACCCATATCGCCAAATGCCATCTTGGCGCCTACGGAGTGGCTGATGCCAATGCCAAGATTACGCAGCAGCCAGATAACCATAGCTGTCGTAGTGGTTTTGCCATGTGTTCCGGCAATGGCGACTAGCTTTAAGTTCTTGTCTTTAATAATTTGGTTAGTAAACTCATCGCGTTTGCTGAGCTTGATACCTAGCTCTTTAGCTTTCAGCAGTTCAGGGTTGTCTTCTTTAACAGCAGAAGAATAGACGTACCAATCAACAGGACGAGTAGCATGTAAACTGGCCAGTTCCTCGCCACTTTGGCCAATACTTATATCTGTAATACCTTTGGTTTTTAGTTCTTCTAGGTACTGCGAGGCTTTTTGGTCGGACCCAGACACTTCGTAACCGGCCTGCTTGGCAATTAGAGCCAGCGGACCAATGCCCACTCCACCTATTCCACTAAAGAAAACGTGCATGTCTATAGTCTAGCATGGGGTGGGAGGCTATAATCATAAGCAATATGTCGATTAACAAACACTGGCTACATCGTATCTGGAAGCGTATCCGGCCCATCAGCCACTGGTATTTCTTAGGACTATTTCTAATCTTTCTGGTGATCGGTTTAGTGGCTATGCGCAACAACAATCTTCGCGCCATACAGCTGCGCGACAAAGTCATAGCTGCTGACTCTAACAACGGTGACATAGAATCTGCACTGCGCGAGCTGAGAACTTACGTCTACTCCCATATGAACGCTCATTTATCCGGTGGCAGCAATTCCATCTACCCGCCAATCCAGCTCAAATATCGCTACGACCGCTTAGTACAAGCAGAAAAAGACAAAGTGTCTGCCACTAATGCCAAAGTTTATAGCGATGCCCAAGTAGTTTGCGAACAACAATTCCCAGCCGGCCTGTCTGGCAAGGGTCGGATACCTTGCATTACCCAGTACGTCACAGACCACGGCGCCAAAGAGCAGATTAATATCCCGGACTCGCTGTATAAGTTTGATTTTGTGTCGCCGGTTTGGTCGCCGGACAGAGCTGGCTGGAGCTTACTGGCGGCTGGGGTCTTTGCCGTTCTGTTTCTAGTCAGACTGGTTCTGGAATATTGGTTCCGCTACGAGCTAAAAGGCTAAGGTTTGGTGCTGGGGACACTGGCGGGTGGGCAAGTACCTTTAGGGTTGTCTTTGACATACTTATTAATGGCTGTAATGACCGGGCTGTCAGATTTAAGATTCTCCCAATAGGCCACCTGTTGACGGTTAATGACCATTTGGTCAGTCGGGGCATGGCGCTCACAACCCAGTTTGAAGACCGACAAGGCTCCCTGGCCAGGGTGTTCATCCGGTTGGACTTTGCCGCCATATAAGGAGTAAAAGACAGTATCTAGCCTTAGGTATCGGTCGTTTAGGCTTCTAATACGGCCAAAATACGTCTGCCCATCACTTAAAAACACTGCCTGGAGTTTTTCGCTGTCAATATAACTGCTTTCGTTCCGGCCTTCACCGAAGGCAAACAGAGCTGCCAGTGATAAAACTAAGCCGGCGGCCAAGATTAGCATTAGGTAAGTAAATAGCCGCATTTCTTTAAAAATGCGTTTATCTTTAGTGCCAGAATCGCTTGTGCCGCGGGTGGTAAAATCCATGAATTGTCTCCAAAATTACATCTATTTACCAGTGTAAAGCATAAGTAATATTTAACA
>CAZYVW010000016.1:2406-15212 GCA_964651645.1 uncultured Candidatus Saccharibacteria bacterium | reverse complement strand
CGACCAATTATATCACTGGCGTCTAGCGGACGCCTAGCCTTTTTATTATTTCGTCTAGGCTGGCCATTTGCGCCTCCGTTTGGAGGCGTTCTTTAACTTCATATTTACCTTGCTCAAGCGTTTTTTGGCTAACTACGACCCTAAATGGAATACCAAGTAAGTCAGCGTCGGCAAACTTTTCTCCGGGCCTAAGGTCGCGGTCATCATACAGCACCTCAAAGCCTTGTTTTTGCAGTTCTTTGTAAAGTTTGTCGGCTTCTTTAATGACCTCCGGCTCCAAACCAATACGTACTAAGTAGACGTCTGCTGGCGCTATATTGCGCGGCCAAACTAGGCCTTTATCATCAGAAAAATGCTCGGCAATTACACCCATTAAACGAGTTATACCTACGCCGTAAGACCCCAGTACAGCAGGCTTTTCTTGCCCTGTTTCATCTGTGAAACGCAGCCCTAGTTGCTCTGATTTAGTGGTACCGAAGCTGAAGATATTGCCGACTTCTGCGGCGGTAACTTCTTCCAGCTCGTCGCGTTCTAGACCAAGTTGTTTAAGGACTTTATCGTCCAAGACTTCTTTGTTGACGGCCAGTTTTTTGCCCCTATGCAGGTAAATTGTGTCTTCTCCGGCGTCAGTTATTGTCTGGAACTCGTGGCTGAATTGAGTAAACGCACCGCCAGAAGCAAAGGTTAGAAAGGTGTCCTCGCCAAGACCAACACGATTAAATATCTTCAAGTAGCTTTGTATTGTCTCATCGTAGAATTTTTGGTGAGCTGCTTCGCTTACTGACAAAGAGTACATGTCCTTCATAACAAATTCGCGGCCGCGCATAATGCCGCTCTTGGAACGCAATTCATTACGCAGTTTGGTCTGGAATTGATAGACATAGGCTGGCAAGTCACGATAACTGCTAATATGATTTTTCATCATCTCCACTATTGGTTCTTCGTGTGACCAGCCCAAACCAACCTCAGTACCGTTTTTAAGCTCTGATTTGAACCAAACGTCCACTTTTTTATCATCCCAACGGTCGGTTTTTTCCCAAAGCTCCTTGCGCTGCAAGCTGGTCATGATCAGTTCTTGCCCGCCAATGGCGTTCATTTCCTCGCGCACAATCTTCTTGATGTTCTCAACCACTTTTAGCCCCAGCGGCAGATAGGCATAGACTCCGGCCATTTCTTTATGGATATAACCGGCCTGGATTAATAACTGGGCGTTCTTGGCTTCTTCGTCAGCCGGCGCAGTCTTACTGGTGCTAGTGAAAAGTTGTGACAGTTTCATATCTTTGTAATTCTACCTTATTTGATGATTAAGAATAAGCTAATAAAGGCCACGGTATTCTTAATCATGTGCAGGCTGATGGATGCTGCCAAGCTGCCGGTTTTTTCCCGCAGATAAATTAAGACTAGCGACAGCACAAATGTATCAACCGCGGCTGACCAAACTAGTGGCTTGCCGTTGCCAAACTGCAAGTGAGCTGAGGCAAAGATTAAGCTAGTCACCAAGGCTGCCTGAATAGTTGGCAGTTTGCTTTTGAGCCCCATATATAAGAAGCCGCGTATTAAAAGTTCCTCAGTAATGGCTGGCAAAATAACCAGGCTGCAGAAAACTAGGATTAACGACGCGCCCGTAGCGCCCGTAAAGCCAATGTCTTGGGTTTGATTAAGTTTAATTGCCGGCACAAGCCCCTCCACCACACTAACCAGCACAGCCGTAACTAAAATGTATGGTAAAAAAGCAGCTGCGGCGTAAGCTACGTCGCGAGCCATTGGCCAGCGCAAACCCAAGCTCTTTAGTGTTGCTTTGTAGCGCTTTAAAAGCTCCCTTAGCAACAACAAGGTTAGAATCTCGACGCTGGCTACTAGGAAAAACTGCGCCCAAATAGAATTATCAAACCAGTCGTTGGTTCTAATTGCACTCCAATGTTTAAGCGCCGGGTAAATTGAGACAACCAGACCAGCAATTATTTGGGCGCCAAGGAACATAACAATTGTGCCAATTATGGCTACTGCCGGACCCCACTGTTTTGGTTTTTGATCTTCGGTTTTCATTAGAAAAAACGCCTGACATCAACAATTGTAATGAGTACAAATAACACCATTAGAATGGCAAAACCAATACCGTGGATGGTTTCCTCGGCGCCTTTTGTGAGCGGCTTCTTCATGGCTCTAAATAGCAGCATTACAAACAGTCGCCCGCCGTCCAGCGCCGGAATTGGCAGAACGTTCATAATCGCCAACGTCAGAGAAATAACAGCGATGATTACTAAGACAAAATTAATCCCCAGTAAGCTGCCGTCTTTTAACAGCACAAACACACCAACCGGGCCGGAAACTTGGTCGCTAGCTTTAGATGTATTGCCATGTACTAAGTTGGAAATTGCCGACCAAACACCCTTAAAAGTAGCTCCTGTAAACTGCTTCATCACCCCGACCGCCACGATTGGCGATGACCATGTGGAGCGCTCAACCCTGTATTCTGTTGGTGAAATACCTAAGTAGCCTTTAGGGTTATCGCTCTTTTTGCTGGCTTCAACTTCAGCCGCACCTCTAAGTTGGAGTTCGGACTCCCACAACTTGCCTTGGCGTTCGTAGCTTATTGTTACTTTTTGGCCGGCAGACTCTTTTGTTAGTTCAGGTAGTTGTTCGGCACTAGTTATTTTTGGTGCAGCCTGACAGCTAGCGAGCGGCCCACAATCATCTTGAATTGTTATTAGTTTATCGCGCAACTGTAAGCCAGCCTTGTCCGCCGGCGAGCCAGGCTCAACATAGCCTACCAATACATCATTACGGATTATCTTGGTGTCACTTTTGACCGTAAATTGGTTGTCTATCAGTTTAGGTATACCAATAGCCGCTAGAACTGTAAAAAGTAAAAAGGCAGCGACTAAGTTCATGGCCACGCCGGCCAGCATGATTTTTATCTTGGCTTTAGTGCTGGCAGCGCCTAGGCTGCCCGGGCTGGTGTCAGAGTCGTGCTCGCCTTTGAGCTTTACAAAACCACCCAAAGGTAAAAGATTATAGCTCAGTAAAAACCCACTCTTCATATGCTTACTAAAAAGACGCGGCGGAAAGCCAATGCCAAACTCTTCGACCTCAACGCCATTGCGGCGCGCGGCAAAAAAGTGGCCAAGTTCATGAACTACCACCAAGCTGACAAAAAGAAATAACCCCAAAATTAACAGTAAGACTGACATCTGACATTAAGTATAGAGCGTTAGTTAATTCGTGACTAGCTCCTAGATACTTACTAATTGAACTTAAAGCTACTGGCTACTCTCGCGGTGTTGGCATCACCATCTACATTTGGTGAAGTGGATAGAATCGTAAAGAGTGTTTCATCCTTAACGGTCAGGATGGTTATGTAGTACCTTGATTGGCTTGGTGCATGAAGTGTGAACGTCTTACTAGCTACACCACCTAGACTGGCATCAGCTTCGCTGATTAAGCTAGCCGATGATGGCAGTTTGGCCAGTGCACCTTGTTCGCTACCTTTAAGACGTTGCTCGAGTGTCAACCCAGCGTAAGTAGGGGGTATAGGAACGTACAATATTGTGTATGTATCACCCTTCCCCAGGTCACAGTCCACAGTTTTGATGCCACTAGTTGTTTGAACGGTTGGATTCTGGCAAGGCAAATCGACTGAAAAACCTTCGCCACTTGGGGCGTATGTCTGCCAATGCCCAGTCGGCAGTTTATTCTGAAGATGTGTCCTTATTGCACTAAATCCCAGAGAGAAAATAACAAAGAAGGCTGCAAAGGAAACGGCGAAGATCAATCTTTGTTTGGGGGTTGTTTTTTTAGGTGTTACGGGCATTGGCGTCATTTGTGGTGGGACGACAGGCTGAGCTGGGGGGATATCTGGTACCTGGTTGGGTTCCATGATGTTTGTTTCCTTTTTTAATACTTGGCACTAAATGTATGCGTATTTATTCTTGGAGTCAAGCTATACAACTAAACGGTGGGGTCTCTCTTAGCAAGGCCAATTAGACAGTCATGATTTCGCGCTCTTTGGTTTGAGCAGCAATATCAACTTGGTTTTTTTGCTCAGTCATAAGTGCATCAAGGTTCTTTTTAACTGAAGTGACGTCATCCTCAGTTATATCTTTATTCTTTTTGGCTTCCTCGGCCTCTTTTAAGGCGTCGTGGCGGACATTACGCAGACTAATCATGCAATCCTCTACCTTGCCGCTTAAGGACTTGGCCAGCTCTTTGCGGCGCTCTTCGTTAAGCGGCGGGATTTGAATACGCACTACCCGGCCGTCGTCCATTGGGTTTAGACCCAAGGCTTGGTTGTCACGGATGGCAGTAGAAATGGCCTGCAAATTGCCAGGATCAAATGGCGAAATCTGGATAAGCTGAGCTTCTGGCGTGGTAACTGTTGCCACCTGAATAAGCGGCATGTTTGTGCCATAAGCTTCCACCATAACACCGTCAACCATACTGGGGTGCGCACGTCCAGTCCGGACTTTTTTGAGCTCTTCCGTAAAATGCATTACCGCAGCCTGCATTTTGGCTTTGGCTGATTCAAGAATTTGGCTTGGGTTCATGTCTCAATAATAGCACTTAAGCTATTTCGCCGAGGGCAATGCGGGAAAAGCGTCTTACGACTATGTTCTCGCCCAGTTTAGCGATGTGTTCTTTGACGTATTCATCAACGGTTTGGTCTGGGTTCTTTACAAACGGCTGGTCTAACAAACAGCGCTCGGCAAAGTGTTTTTTGAGCATGCCGTCTACAATTTGGGCAACCATATTGTCTGGCTTGCCCTCAGACTTAGCTTTGTCGGCAAACTCGGCCTCGACACTAGCCTTGGCTTCTGCCGGCACTTCTTCTATAGACACAAATTCCGGATTGCTGGCTGCAATGTGCATGGCAATGTCTTTAACCATGTTAGTAAACAACTCGTTACGAGCCACAAAATCGGTCTCGCAATTAACTTCTACCAACACACCAATTCGGTTGTCGTGATTGTAGTTTCCAACAACTCCGGCACGGGCTTCACGCTCGCCGCGCTTCTCAGCTTTGGTTAGACCCTTTTTGCGCATGGCTTCTAGAGCTTTATCAAAATCACCATTGGCTTCTTCCAGAGCTTTTTTGGCGTCCGTTAGACCGGCGCCACTTAAGTTCTTTAGGCGTTTTACGTCGTCAATGCTAATGCCCATTTACGCTTCCTCCTTAGTCTCTTTATCCGCCGTTTTTTTGGTAGCTGCCTTCCCGGCTTCTACAGCTTGTTTTACATAGTCGGTAATTAGCTGGATGGTTTTAATGGCGTCGTCGTTGGCTGGGATTGGGTAAGTGATGATACTGGGGTCAGCATTGGTATCTACTACTGCAATTATTGGCACACCCAGTTTGGTGGCTTCTTTAATTGCGTTCATTTCGTTAAGCACGTCTATTACAAACACAGCTCCTGGCGTAACGGCCATGTCTTTAATGCCACCGAACGTAAAGTTCAGGTCATCAATTTCTTCTTGGTAACGTTGTACTTCTAGTTTGCCGTACTTGGCGGCCAGCTGGCCGGATTCCATCTTAGATTCTTGGTCTTTAAGGTATTTGATGCGTCCGCCAATTGTCTTTTGGTTAGTCAGCATGCCGCCCAGCCAGCGCTCGGTAACGTAAGGCATATCTACGGACACCGCCGCTTCCTTAACAATATCCTTAGCTTGACGCTTGGTAGCTACAAATAGTACCTGCTTGCCTTCGCTGACTGTTTTGGTAATAAAATCTAGGGCTTGTTCCAGCTTCTCGGCTGTTTTAATCAGATCAATTACGTGGTTTCCACCCCGTTTAGAGTGAATGTACTCCGCCATCTTAGGGTGCCAACGGCTGGTTTTATGGCCAAAGTGCGCTCCGGCTTCTAATAGTTGTTTTACATCGACGTCTGTTGATGCCATTTATGAATCTCCTTTTAATCCTTTATCTTCATTTGGGCACCCTGGCCGCCCTGCACGGGTGGGGTCAAGGAGGATTAATTCCCAAACTGATTAATTTGTTACTGGAAGGATATTAACAGATTGACACATCTTAAGCAAATGCTTTATTGACTGATTTTAATGCTTATGTTATAATTTATAAATTATGGTTGCTCCTTTCTTATTAGAAACTGAAAATGGGATTATTGATGATATAGAGCATGCTGCGGCAGTCGCTTACCAGGCAGTGGCTGAGCGCAACGGCTACGAATTAGATGATGTTCACCACCAGCCAGAATGTATGATGGTTGCCAAACTTATGGTATCTGACCTATTAGAAAAAGGACGAGATGCTGTAGTAGATATAGCAGTTACCTCAAAGCGACCAATTCTAGGTAGGGATGGTAAACGATTTTATCCGCCACTTACCCGGAGAAGACTCCAGCATGAATATCCAGTTATTAGAGACGATGGCCAGGAAGTTATTGCTGATGCTACATGGCAACAATTCTTGGATCCATTGCAACGAACAGCCGATAAGCCTTCAGTGCTGGTCGGTTCAAGGCAGGAAGTTATTGAACAAGCAAAAAACTACGGCATTACTAGCCAACATGTTCTGAATCTTTGGGACGTTCCTGACCGACGTAAATTCATACGATAATCTATAGAGTGTTGACGTCTAACTAACAGGGGTGTATAGTAGCCGGGTTATGAAAAAAGATTTACACCCAGATAATTACCGCCCGGTGGTCTTCCAGGACCTCAATAATGGCACGACTTATTTAACCCGTTCAACGGTTGATGCCGAGGAAGAAATCACCCTCGACGGGGTTACTTATCCTTTGGTTAAAGTTCATATTTCTGCCAGCTCTCATCCCTTCTTCACTGGAGAGGAACGCATTGTCGACATTGAAGGGCGCGTTGATAAGTTTAAAGCCCGCGCCGAGGCAGCCCAAAAAGCCCGTGAAGCCCGCAGTAAATCTGCCGGCAAACAAGAAATTCGCAAAGCCACCAAAGCCGAGAAACAAGCCGCCAAAGCCAAAGCCCTTGATAGTGCTGATTAGCTAATAAATCTAAAAAACCGCCGGAACTTACAGTATTCTGGCGGTTTTTTACATATACTATTAAAGACGCCATGAACGATAAAGAAAAACAGCTAAGAAGCGAATACCAAGATCTGCAGGAAAAGCTGCAAGATCCTTCTATATTTAGTTCCCAAAATTACCCAAAAATTGCCAAGCGCCAGAGCCAGTTAGAAGAAATCTTAGGTCTATTTGATAAATCTAAAGAGTTAAACGGCCAAAAGTCCCAAGCTGAGCTACTTGCTGCAGGTAATGACGAAATGGCCGAGCTAGCCCAAACCGAACTAGAAGAATTGAAACAGAAACTCTCGGCCATTAACACTCAGCTGTCAGCTTTATTAACTCCCAAAGACCCCAACGACGATAAAAACGTCATTATAGAAATTCGCGCCGCCGCCGGTGGTGATGAGGCCAGCTTGTTTGCTGGCGAGCTGTACCGCATGTATATCCGCTGGGCGGAGACTCACAATTATAAAACCGAGTTAGTTAGTGAGAGCCCGTCAGAAGCCGGTGGTTTTAAAGAAATTATTTTTAGCGTTATTGGCGACGAGGCCTACCGCAAACTAAAGTTTGAGGCCGGCGTTCACCGTGTTCAGCGCGTGCCAGTCACTGAAAGCCAAGGCCGGATTCACACAAGTACCGTTACCGTAGCAGTCATGCCCGAAGCCGAAGAATCAGATATAGAAATTAAAGATGCTGACCTTAGAATTGATGTTTTCCGGTCCGGCGGACACGGCGGCCAATCTGTTAATACCACTGATTCAGCGGTGCGCATTACGCACTTGCCTAGCGGCTTAGTAGTTGCCAACCAGGATGAAAAATCCCAAATCAAGAACAAAGCCAAGGCTATGAGCGTCCTGCGCTCTCGCCTGCTCCAAATGAAGATTGATGAGGAACAAAAACAACTATCTGATGACCGCAAAAAACTAATCGGCTCCGGTGATAGGAGCGAGAAAATTAGGACTTATAACTTCCCTCAAGACCGGATTACTGACCATCGCATTGGCTACTCCCGCAGTAATATACCTGGTGCTCTCGGCGGCGATATAGATGACCTTATTGAAAAACTCTCAGCTTATGAGAATCAGCTACTGAGCCAGGAATAATATGGGAAAATATCTAATTACCGGCATGGGTGGAACGGGTAAATCTCAGATTTGCAAAGTACTGACTGAGCGGGGTTATGTGGCTTTTGACGGCGACAAAGTGGCTGGGCTAACCAGATGGGAGAACTCAAAAACTGGCGAACCTATAAAGGTTGACCATACTAAATTCGCCGAGCATTCTAAGGCTGCCTGGAATTGGGGCGAGGCTGGCATGGACAAACTGTTTGCAGACAACTCACAGCTGTTTTTGTGTGGAAGCTCCAGCAATGAATTTAGCTTTTTTGACCGTTTTGACGGTGTTTTTATACTTATTTTAGCTTCTTCTGTACATGAGAAGCGTTTAAAAACCCGAGATAGTGACTACGGTAAAGACCCTGAGACCATAGATTGGTTGCTAACAGAACAGCCAAAGTTTACACAGTATGCGCTAAATATGGGCGCGGTTGCCATAGATGCTAACGGCACGGCAGAAAATACCGCCGACCAGATATTAAGTAAAGTTAATGAAGCTCCAAGAAACTCTTAAGAATTCTATAAACCTGCTAGAAGAAGCAGGAATTGGGACGGCCCGGCTTGATACCTTAGTGCTCATGGAAGATACTCTGGGCAAAGATCGCTCGTATTTGCTAGCACACCCAGAAATGGAGATTTCTGATAAATTGAATACAAAAATTACCCAAAGCCTAGAGCGACGAATCAAACATGAGCCAGTTGCATACATCTTGGGGCACACTGAGTTCTACGGCCGTGAGTTCATAGTAGACAAACAAGTCCTCGTCCCCCGCCCAGAAACAGAGACTATGATTGATCTTTTAAAGAATCTGACTGTTAAAACTCCCTTAGTTGCAGATGTCGGCAGTGGTTGTGGTGCCATTGGCATTACTGCCGCTCTGGAACTGCCTGGCACACTGGCCGATTTCTACGATATAGGCCCTGGGACTTTAAAAGTTGCTGAAAAAAATATACAAAAGTATAGCCTTAAGGCTAAATGCTATAAGTCAGATCTTTTAGAGCAAAGCACCGCCGCTTACGATGTTATTCTGGCTAATTTGCCTTATGTGCCAGACAGCCACACGATTAACCAGGCGGCTATGACAGAGCCTAAAATAGCCATCTTCGGTGGCGAAGACGGCTTAGACCTTTACCGTAGACTCTTTAAACAGATAGGCAATCTAAAGAACAAGCCAGCTTATATATTTACTGAGTCATTGCCCTTTCAACATAAAAAACTAGCAACGATCGCCAAAAAAGCTGGCTATCACTTACATAAAACTGATGACTTCATCCAAGTATTTACTGCGTAGGCGCGGCCTCTAAAGTTACGGAAACAGATATTTCCTTGCCGTCGCGTAAGACTTTCAGATTGACCTTATCACCAACACTGAAGCGTCCGAGGACTGATGTTAGGCTGTTGTTCTCATCAATTTTAGTATCGTTAACAGCAGTAATGATGTCTTTTTCTTTTAGCCCAGCTTTGGCAGCGGGACTGGCAGCGACTATTGAAGGTTGGCCGGAGTCGCCCGGCACAATGTATGCACCACGTTTAACACTTAAGTTGTACTGGTAAGCATAGTCATCTGTTAGCAAAACATAGCGCACGCCGAGGTATGGCCTGAGCAGTTTACCGGTAGCTTTAACACTCTTAATTAGGCCTTGGGCGTCATTAATTGGGATGGCAAAGCCAATGTTTTGAGCATCACCGGCAATGGCGGTGTTAATACCGATGACTTCCCCGTCGGTATTAACTAGTGGCCCACCAGAGTTACCTTGGTTAATGGCGGCGTCGGTCTGGAAGAGGTTCTGCAACGTTTCAGTACTGGAGCTTGCTTCATCGCCAGCTTGTACTGTGCGGCCATAGCCGGAAATAATGCCAGACGTTACGGTATTTTGGAACTGACCAAGCGCGTTGCCGATAGCCACCACTCGATTGCCCACCTCCACTTTGCTGGAATCACCAAGTTTAGCTGGTGTGAGTGTCTTACCCTGAGCATTTTTAATTTTTAAGAAAGCTACGTCTAGACTGTCGTTGTCGGCGGTGCGGCCAACTACATCCACGTCTTTAATCTGGGTGCCGTCAGATAGAGTAACACTAACTGTTGTCGTGCCTAGTGGCACTACGTGGCGGTTAGTAATAATCAGGCCGTCGCTACTGATAATAAAGCCGGTGCCGGCACTTTGCTGTTCAAAACTTTGACTAACACCAAAAGCGCCTATGGCCTGGCCCTGGCTGGTAACATTAACTGATACGACGCTTGGGCCAACGTCTTTGGCGATCTTGCTGATTAGCTGACTTTCGCTAGAGACAATCTGCTGACTGGCGGTAGTGGTTTTAGCGGGATTGTCATGTGCTTCGCTACCCAACCAGCCACCGGCAAAACCTAGAGACATAGTAACTAACAAGAAAAGTGCCCCGGCCAAATGGCGTGGATTTCTGTGCAAAGCTGGGCGCTTTTTCTTAGGTGGTTCCGTATCTGCTCTAGGGACGTCAGAAACAACTGAATTGGCCGACTGTTGATTGTCTATATCCATTTCACCCCCAAATTAAACGTTTTAAATGGCCTTATCGCCCCAGTCAGAAAATGCTATAACGATAACCACTATGGCTATCATAACAAAAACAAGTTGTCGCTTTAATAATATCGAAAGGCGGTCGGTCTGATCCAAATAATAAAGAGTGCTCAACCCAAAACCTAAGACCGTTAGTAGGAGTGCTGGTTGGGAAAGCAGCCCATAAAACAGCAGCCAGTGCGACAATAACCAAACTAGCGCCGAGGCAAAGTAACCCCAGGTATATGCCAATAATCCGGTGTGCGGCTCATCAAAAACCGTAAAGAAGTGCCTAGCAGCCGAGTAGCATATCACCCATGCCAAAACGACCAAAAATAGTGCCGGAGAATCATTAAAATGCAGAAACAGTGCCATTAGACCTAATGTTTGAGCCAGCAGCGCCTGGATCGAAACTACAAATGTTCCTGAACTTGGCTTAATAAACAGTAGCCAGATGCCATAGGCCAGCGCCCAAACTAGTTGCCAAGCTTGGGTTGAACTGTGAATCATAAAGATTAATAAAGATATACCAACGGTTATATCCACAGCGTTGGCCCTAATGTTAGCCGGCCAGTGACGCGGGCGGATAGCAAACATCCGCCACTTGCTTAAGATAATCAGAGTTAGCGCAATCTGGACAAAGTTAATGCGCACAAACACAAAGACTAAAATTGGCAGTAAGACTGTCAGAAAAAGATGGATAAGATGGGCAAAACCGTTGGCCGGCTTGCGCTTAGTTAGCAGGCGCTTCATTCTGACCTAATATTATAACAAAATCGGCCTGATAGTTAGCCGCCTCGGGGTTAGCGGTTACATCTGTTGTAGCTGTTGTCTTGTACTGGGCTTCCAGATATGCCTTGGTGGCCGTTTTTTGGTTGTTACCTAAGGACACAACAACTGTTGTGGCTCTAGTTTTAGCGGCGTTGGCTATAGCTTTGACGTTTATTCCCTTGTCTTTTAGAATGTCGGCCTTCTTTTGTGCCAAACCGCTGATTTCACTGGCATTAAGTACTACTGCTATAGCGTTTTCTTTAACAACTGGGTCATTGCTGGTTAGCCGTTTAGTATAAAGCTTGATCTGACTAAAGTCATTGACACCGGCCACTGGCCTAACGGCGCTTAACCCATTGGGTGATGTAAAGCCTTGAACCAGGCTAACACCTTCGTTAGCTAGGCCAATCGACTGGACCTTGTCGTTACTGACTTGTTTGACTAAATCATACAAGCGGCGGATTTCGTTAGTATGGAAGTCGGTCTTTACATTATCCCCGGCGGCATCCAAGAGACTGCTTAATTTAGCTGGGTTACTTAATACGCCGGCACTCAAGGCTTTGTCTTTAAGAGCCACTAGCATCAAGCGTTGATTGTCGGTGCGAGTGTAATCACTCCGGGAAAAACCATAACTAATCGTTTCACCACGAGCTCGTGCCAGATTAAGAGCGGTTTGACCGTCAAGATGCTGGAGTCCATTGGCCAACTTAAGCGGGCCACCGTCAGCCTTGCCAATATTGCCGTCATAAAGCCCGCGCGGGTCATCGCTCTTAATAGTCACGTCTATCCCGCCAACTGCATTAACGGCTTGTTTAAAGGCTGTGTAATCTAGGTTGGCAAAGTAATTAATCTTAACGCCAAAGTTATCTTCTATGACTTTCTCAAGCAAACCCTCGCCACCCTGAGGATAGCCGTCTTCGCTAAACTTGGTCTCTTCACCACAAACAAAAGTGGCGTTAATTTTGCCTTGGTTGCCCAGTGAACAATTGGTCGTGTCATACGACACCCAGAGGTCACGCGGGATACTCATCATAAAACCGCCATTATTAGCGGTGTCCAAACTGATCAGCATGATAGAGTCGGTCAGATTAGCCCCACCATGTCCTGGGTCATCCGAGGAGTTGCCGATTAACAGTATATTAACCCGGCCAACGTCTTCGCCCTTAAGTTTAGAGGTAGTAAAGATTCCTAAAATATTACCGCCAAAAATTTTTGAGGTATTACGTGATACTTTCCAGCCTAAGAAACCGCCAACAGACAGCACAATGACTATCAAGCTAAGAGCCGTTAGTTTAAGCGCCCTGTGCTTTTTAAGGAAATTTAGCTTGGGCATATGTAAGCCCCAGCGCCTCTTATGCCTAGTACCAGCCGGTAAAGCCAAAGGGTCAACAGC
>CAZYVW010000016.1:0-2396 GCA_964651645.1 uncultured Candidatus Saccharibacteria bacterium | reverse complement strand
CTTGTTGAGTAGCATGGAATCCGTCAGCTCGTTTAAAATCACCAAGGTTGGCTGCTTTTTTAGTCTGCTTTTTATCCGCAAAGCCTATGCCGGCGCCTTTTTGGCCAGCACCAGCCGGTGTTATGATGCCGTCAATTTGAACTCTGGCAGGGGCGGTTTTACGTCGTTTAAAATTATCCATATGTTTTGAAGCGTGAGCCCTAGTATAGCCTGTTTTAGGCCTTAGAGTAAACATATACATTATAGTTTTTGTAGGTTATAGTTGAGGTTTAATGAAAAGATTATTGCCGCTACGGCGTAGACACCAAGACGGTCAACAGAGTAAAGAGAACCTTAAGATTAAGGGTATTGCTTCGACTGTAGCCATTGTGCTGTTGGCTCCATTAATTGCCCTTTTCTTAACGGCCTTCGTATTTCAGTCGTACGAAGTTGACGGTCCAAGCATGGAAAGCACCTTGCACAACCACGACCGGTTGATTGTACTGAAACTTAAGCGCAGCTGGTCGCGCCTGACTGGGCATAGTTACGTGCCGGCTCGCGGCGATGTCATAGTTTTTGACAAAAAAGATCTAAACGAATTCAGCGGCTCGGGCGAGCGCCAGCTGATTAAACGCGTTATTGCCTTGCCGGGCGAGCGGATTGTTGTCCACGACGGCCAACTGACTGTTTATAATTCTAAGCGCCCGGGCGGCTTTCAGCCAGATAAGGAAGCCAGCTATGGCAGTGTTATACCAAGTACCGACGGCGAGCTGGATATGGTTGTGCCGGCTGGCCAGATTTTTGTCTGCGGTGACAACCGAGCCAATTCGCTGGATTCCCGCCGCTTTGGACCTATTCCCGTAAGTGATGTCGTTGGCAAACTCAGCCTTAGGGTCTACCCCTTTGGCGAAGCCAAGCACTTTTAACGGCTTCGCCTCATCGGTTCTAGCGGAATGAATCCGCTTTCCGGCTAAAGCCGGAATCGAACCTGCTCCTTCCTTGTAACACCTTTTATTTAAAGACTTTGGTTAAGCGGCTTATAAGATTATCTAAGCCAGATTCACCCTTAAAACCAATCTCTAGCTTGCCGCCTTTGGCGGTTCGTTTGATACTGACTGGCAGTTTTAAAAGCTGACTCAAACGCTCAGTCGCCGGGTTTGTGGTTTCCAGACGGCTACGTGCCGCTCGCGGCGAGCGTGCACCAGTCTTGTGAGCAGTTACAAATTGCTCGGCTTGGCGGACGGATAATCCTTGCTGTTCAATCATTGCCAGCAATTCCTGCTGTTTATCCGGAAAGTCCTTGAGCGATAAGATAGCACGGGCATGGCCCTCGGTAATTCTAGCCTCCTGCAAGGCCTGGCGGGCAGCTTCTGGCAGTTGTAGCAATCGGACAACGTTATTAATGGTTGTTTCAGCCTTGCCAAGCCGTTTGGCAGTGTCGCTGTAACTGATATTAAACTGGTCGTGCAGACGTTGAATAGAAACCGCCTGTTCAATCGGATCCAAGTCCACTCGTTGGACGTTTTCTACCAGAGCAATTTCTAGTTGTTCCAGCTCTTTAGCCGTTCTAACAATTGCCGGCACACTTTCCAGCCCGGCAGCCTGAGCAGCACGTAAACGCCTTTCACCAGCTACTAGTAAATAGTCCCCCGATGCATTTCCTGGCGAAACTACCAATGGTTGGATAATCCCGTAGCGCTTAATGGACTCGGCGAGTTCTAAGATAGATTGTTCGTCAAAATGTTTGCGCGGCTGGTCAGGATTTGCTTGAATTTGGCCAATCTTTAATTTTTGTATTCGCTCGTCTTCGTCTAGTAATAGCGACGCATCAAAATTCTGCGGTATCAGCGTATCAAAACCACGACCTAAACCTTTATTATCCGACACGCTGCATCACCTCCTTGGCCAATTGCTTATAAGCCCGGGCGCCTTTTGACCATTTGTCATGGTCAAAAATAGACTTGCCGTAACTGGGGGCCTCCGCTAAGCGGACATTCCTAGGCACAACAGTCGTAAAAACTTTATCAGTAAAATGCTTTTTGACCTCTTTGTAAACCTGTTCCGACAACATCGTACGGCTATCATACATCGTTAACACCACGCCGAGAAGGTCTAAATGCGGGTTTAGGCTCTGACGAACCATTTGGATGACATTTAACAGCTGGCTCAAGCCCTCTAAAGCGTAGTATTCGGCTTGCACTGGTATAAGCACCTTATCTGCGGCAGTCAAAGCGTTAATTGTCAGTAAGCCTAAGGCTGGTGGGCAATCAATCAGGACATAATCATAAGCCGCTTGTGCCAAACCTTGCTTTAAGGCCTGCTCACGGTTTTCTCGGCCGACCAGCTCTACTTCCACAGCAGCTAGCTTTGCGCTGGTCGGCAGAACATACAGCCCGGCGGTAGCCGCTTCTTTTATA
>CAZYVW010000015.1:0-16749 GCA_964651645.1 uncultured Candidatus Saccharibacteria bacterium | reverse complement strand
ATTAACAGACAAAAAGCCGATGTATTACGTCAAGAAGGAAGCAATTATAAACAGGAGCTGGCCTCAAAAGAAAGTCTGTATGACAGGTATTTGAACCCCCGTAACAGCAGCTCGCTGGCAACCACGGTCATGATGAAGATCCCGAGTTCTTTTGCCTCGCTCGGCACTAGTCTAAGAAGTTTAACGCCAAGGTTCTTAAGTTCAATTGCCAACTTTAACCTCGCCCGGGCTTTGCCATTACTGTCGGGGCGAGTCAGGGCGGCAGAAGCATCTAACCAATGCCAGGATCCCCAGGCAGTTAAAATGGGGATTGAGACCGATCCATTCTGTAACCCAGTTATGGCCGACGTGGCCGATCTAGACGTGCAACAAACCGAGACAGTGCTGATCCAAGCCAAGCAAATTAATAGCGCCACCAAACAACCCGTGGATGATTCGGACTTTAGCAAATTTATTAAGAATTGTTTTTCTGGCAACCGGCCAGACGTTTTATACAGCGCAGAGGTGAGTAAAGGTGGTACTGATCTGCCGGAAAACAATGACTGTATAACGTCAGGCGACCCACTGCCCGGCGACAATGTTGGTATGCGCGACCGTTTTAGCACTTATTACGGCTACCTTAACGACCTGGATGATTTAACTACCATTGTTAACAATGGTTACTATGGTAACTAGATTATTTAAGACGGTTGGTTTGCTGGCCGCGGCCTTGTTGTTTGCTTTTCCGCCGTCCGTTTACGCCGCAGTCCGCCAATACACTCCGCAGGAGCTACAAGGTTTGGGTATTTACTTTGTTAATCAGGGTGACACAACCTCCTGTTCACAAACTACAAACGTAGACCTTAGCACCATTCCGGCTGGGATACCAGAACCATATAAGACCCTTTTTGCCCAAGCCGCCAGTGTTTACGGCACTAATCCGCAGTTTATTGCCGCTTTTTTCTTAAGTGAGCACAACAACGCTTGGGCACCGGTTGACTCTAACTGGGCGACCTCTGGCGTCCCAGCGGATGCCACTTGGCCAGATGGCAAAGTTGGCGCCCGCGGGCCTTTTCAGTTTGAGCCCGGCACCTGGAACGGCTACGCCGTTGATGGTGATGGTGATGGCAAAAAAGATCCGGACAACATGGCCGACGCCACCTATACCAATGCCAACTGGCAAAAAAAGAGCGGGCTAACTACATCTACGACTCTGGGCAGCATAGACACTCCCTTCACTCCAGGTACCTTGTTGTTCCAAGCAGCTGCCTATAACTGGGGCGGGGGAAACGTTTCCCAAAAAACCAGCCCAACCTCGCCAATAACTGCTGCCCCGGCAGAAACCCAATACTACGTCAGCAATTTTTATGCCTTAATTAGCTCCGGCTTTATTAAAGGCGCGGATATTAAAGGCCGTTATCCTGACCCACACGTTCCAGGCAGCTCAGAAACTACTACAAACCCGATTGCCACCGGCAGCACCAGCTGTGTCGGCGGCGTAGTTGCCAATAACATTGTCCAGACGGCGACTAATTTGTCATGGCCAGAGAGCCACGGGCTTGAAGCCAAGCCGGAATATACGGCGGCACTCCAACAATTTAACCCAGTCGGTGAGCGTATTTATCATGGTGCAGACTGTGGTGTATTTGTGGCTACTGTAATGCATGCTACTGGCGCCGACCTGAATTACCCTGTTAGTGGGACTAGCATCCAGGCAACTTACGTAAAAAACCACCCCGAAAAATACGACATTGTTGACCCGGTTTCTAGCACGGCCGACATGCAACCTGGGGATATTCTACTTGTCCAGGGCACAGGTGGTGCCCCAGGCCATACCTACATATTTATTGGTGATTATAATAGCAAGAGCAACCGCCAAGCCAGCGCTTCCTTAGGCGACCGTATGCCAAGTATTGGCGGGGCTGAAGCAATTGACTCAAATGGGAGGGGCGCGTATATGAGGGCTAGACTGAAATGAATCCAAAAAGATTACTAAATACCAGGCTAATCATCTTGGGTGGGATAGTATTCGTACTAATCGGCGGCTGGCTAATGATCCGTGATATTCATAACTCGCACGTTTATACGGCTAATTTAACCATTGAAGTTGCGCCGGCTGACGCCACACTTAATTTGGATGGCAAAAAAACTAAGGCCGGCAAACACGCCGTCGCCCCTGGTAAGCACACGGTTACTGCAGCCCGCAAAGGCTTTGCCAGTCAAACAAAAACCGCAACTAGTGTTAAGGCGGACAAAGGCTACTTAGGTTTTGTGCTGAATTCTGACAGTAAAGACACCGCTAACTGGTACTTAGAATACCCTAAAGACGCCAAGCTGGCCGAGGGCATCTCCAGCAAATCATTTGACCAAAGCGCTGCTCAGCGAGAGGCTGACTTCCCGCTAACTAAAGATTTGCCGTTTATTGATAATTTATATCGGATTGACTACGGTGTTTCCAAAGCTCATCCCGAGAATCCTAAAGCTACGGCCATTTACATTACGCTCTATGCTCAGTCGGCCAAGCAGGACGCCTTGGACTGGCTAAGCTTCAAGGGCTACGACCCAAATAAGTTGGAAATAATCTACCGCTAGTTATCTAACGCTAGTTATTTGTCTAGGGACGTTGGGATAATATGGCAAGAGTCCATAAAGTGCTGGACGACGACATCGGCGTCGGTTGTCGTAATAAAAGTTTGATAGCCACTAATGTATGCCGTCAAAGCCTGGCGGCGGGCGCCGTCCAGCTCGCTGAAGACATCATCCAGTAGCAAAACGGGCTTTTGGCCTCTGGCTTCTTCAATCAATTTTAGCTCGTTAATTTTTAGGCTAAGCAGCAAGGTGCGGATCTCACCGCGCGAGCCGGTGTCTTGCAAGCGGTGATTGCCAAGTTCAATACCAAGATCATCGCGGTGCGGGCCGTGGGTTGTAAAGCCGCGTTCTAGATCTTGCTGGGTGTGCGCTTCCAGTTTGTGGAGTAGCGTTGAGGCGTAGTTGTCCAAAGAACAGGCGCTTTCGTAAACCGCTTTAACCTTGGACTTATGGCCGGCTAGACCGCTATAAATTGCCGCCAGATTGGTATTGAGCTTTTTAACTAGCTCCTGACGATAGTTAGCAATTTGGCCGCCGAGCTCACTAAGACGGACATTCCACGGGAACAAGGCCTGTGGCCCAAGCGTCCGGCTGCTTTTTAGTAGAGCGTTGCGCTGGGCGAGAGCCCTTTTGTATTGGCGCAGCAGGACGCTGTAGCCGCTAACCGTTTGTTCCAATAGGCCATCCAAAAAGTCTCGTCGGCCTTCTGGTCTGCCGCGCAGCAACTGTAAATGTTCCGGCTCAAACAAGACTGTCGGCAAGGTTTTATTGAGGGGCAGGCGCTTATATTCTTGTCCATTTACAACAAAGCTTTTTAAGGCCCGCTTATCGTCTGCGGCCTCTAGTTTGATGCTGCGCTCATCCTGCTCGGTGTGCGCCTGGAGCCGGCTCCAGGAAGCCTTAAAACGGATTAATTCTAGGTCACGGGCGCGGTAAGATTTGCCTAGTGCAATAACCAGCAACGCTTCCAGTAGGTTGGTCTTGCCGCTCGCGTTTGGTCCAACAATAATATTAACGCCCGGTTCAAACTCTAGCAGTTCGTCTTTGTACGTCCTAAAATTTTGCAAACGCAGATCTTTAATCATTAGCTTGTATTATATCCTTTGGGTGGAAGGGAAAAGAGCAACCCGAGACCTGGATTTACTCCAAACCCGGCGCGATGAGAAGAACCGCCAGGCTTGTCTCCATTACGATTTTAGGGGCATTATTAGGTGTAAGTGAGAGGAGTCTTTGCTGTCGCGCAGCACTACAGGGTCCAGCTTGCCATTGAAACAAAAATTAATGTCCTCACCACTGAAGCTGCCTAAACCATCCACTAAATAGCGCGAGTTAAGCGTAATATCGCCGGCGCCTTTTATAGAGGCTTTAGCGCTGGCCGTGTTTTCGCCGAGCTGTGAGGCAATCGAGTGGATACTAATAGTTTGTTCCTTGTCGTCGGCTTTAATGGTAATGCTGCCGGCGCTTTCCCGGGCAAACAGGCTGGAAACTTTAGCCACGTTAATCAGCTCGGTTCTTGGTACTTGCACCGTGACTGCAAACGATTCCGGAATTAGTTTGCGGTAATCCGGGTATTTGCCTTCAATCAACCGCGCCACAAGTTCAACATCGCCAGTTTTAAACAGCACCTGTTGGTCGTCGTGAGTGATGGTCACTTCCTCGTCGCTGTCTGGCAAAACTCGCAGCAAGTCCTGCATAGCACTTGAAGGAATTAATAAATTAACCTCTTTGTCCGACTTTATAAGTTCGGTTTCGCTTAGTCGGTAGCTATCGGTGGCCACAATAAATAGGCGATCTTCAAAAGTGTGGAAGTAGATGCCGGTTAAGGCAGGGCGGGTCTCGTCGGACGAGGCAGCGATAATTACCTGTGAAAGGCCGTGTTTTAAAAGGGCGGCTTTAATTGTCCAGCTTATGCCTTTAGTAATCGCTGGCATAACCGGGAATTCTTCAGCCGAAACACCGTTAATCACGGAGTTATATTGGTTGGTTGTGATGTGGAGTTTGTGGTCTTCAAGATTTAGATCTATAACACCTGCGGGTAGGCTACTAACAAAGTCTTGCATTAGTCTTGCTGGGACAGTAATTGATCCTTCTTCGGCTACTTTTGAACCAAGGAAGTGGGTAATGGCAATGTCTAAGTTGGTGGCGGCAATACTTAGTCGGTTGGCTTCAGTTTTTAATAAAACATTGGCTAGGATTGGTAAGGTGCTCCTGCCGTTTGCAACTCGTGAAACAGTACCAAGTGCCCGGTTGAGATTTTCCTGAGTTACCTGCAGCTTCATTATTATATCTCCTTATATTTTAAGTAGTAGTTCTTATAGTTAAGACTGTGGAATGTGGGTAAAACTAACCCATCCAATCTTATAAACGAGGCATTTATAAGTCGGGAAACCTGTGCAAAGGCAGCCGTAAAAAAAGCGCATAAACTGGCGCTTATACACAACAATTGTGTTTTGAGGGCTTTGTACACAGAAGGGCAAAAAGTTATAGGCTTCGTTTCCACAGCCTCCAAGCGGCTATACCCACAGTCTTTACCCAAAAGATCAAGCATAAAGACGCTCCTTAATATCAGAAATCGCTTCGCGGATTGACGGGTCAAAAGCCGCCTCGCGCTCAATTTTCTCAACTGAATGGATGGCAGTAGTGTGGTCTTTACGCCCCAATTCACGGGCAATTTTAGGGAAGCTTAGGTGCAGCTCGCTGCGCAGAATATACATGGCGATTTGGCGCGGAACAACAATGTCTTTATCGCGCTTTGGGCCAACAATGTCTTCTAAAGGGATTTGGAAATGCTTAGCCGTGCGCTCAATAATTTGCTTGGCGCTTAGATGTTTTGGACGGGATTTGCTGCCACCCAGCAGAGTTGTGGCAATCGATAGTTCTGGCTCCAAACCGCGCATTTCACAAAAGGCCAACAGTTGGTTAAGGGCGCCTTCTAGCTCGCGGATGTTGGTCTGGACATAGGTTGATAAATAGTCAACAACGTTGGCCGGCAGAGTCACGCCGTGTGAAGTCGCTTTGCTCTGCAAAATGGCGCAGCGAGTTTCAAAGTCTGGCGTTTGCATATCAATCGACATCCCCCAAGCAAACCGCGAACGTAAACGCTCCTCTAGAGTCGGGATTTCCCGCGGTGGCCGATCGCTGGACACAATAATCTGTTTGTTGGCCTGGTGCAGAGCGTTAAAAGTATGGAAAAACTCTTCCTGGGTTTTCTCTTTGCCGGCAATGAACTGGATATCATCAATAATTAAAACATCAGCCCCGCGGTAACGCCCCGCAAAGTCAGTATTTTTCTTATAACGAATGGCGTCAAGAAATTCTTGGACAAATTGCTCGGTTGAGACATAAACTACCGTGGCTTTAGGGTTCTTTGCCAGAACGGCATTGCCAACGGCCTGGATAAGGTGGGTTTTGCCAATACCAACGCCGCCGTAAATAAACAGCGGATTATATTTAGTGCCTGGGTTGCCGGCAATTGCCTGACAGGCAGCGTAAGCTAGCTCGTTACCTGACCCAACAATGAAATTATCAAAAGTGTAGCGCTCGTTTAACCCCTGGCGGTAGGAGTGGGTTAGGGTAGAAGACTGTGCGGTGCTGATTGGCGTGGGGCGGCTGAGCTGCGTATTAGCATCAAAATCATCTGGTTTTTTAGGAACGGTGATACCAGAATGGATTTTATACTCGATTGACTCTGGTTTAACGCCGTTTTTCTTAAGTGTGTCAGCAATCAATTGATTATATTTGCGCTCTAGCTGCTGCTTAATAAACACATTGGGCACACCAACAGTCAGGATATTATCTTTTTGCCGGAGCAGGCGAGTATTTTTAAACCAGGTAATATAGCTAGCCCTCGAGACTGAAACCTCAATTTCCCCCAACACGGCTTGCCATAACGCACTCTCCTGCATACTTCTCCCCGAATCCTTACAAACTAGTAAGGTAACTATACAAAATTTTGATAGTTTTCCACAACCTATTATTGGTAACTTAGAAAAACCGTAAGAAATCTAACAAACAGAGAAGAAGTTGTGCACAGGGCAGGGGCCTATCTGGCAAAGTGTGGACAATAGCGCGTGCTAAGTGGATAACCCCATCCAATTTGTGCTTAATTATTGTGAAATTTACTTACTAGGAGGGGCAGGGTAAGTGCCACTTCCCTGCCGGGCTGGCAACTTGCCGACCCCTTACAAAAACTATTCTCTTAAGGTAGAATAAACCAATGCCTAAAAGAACATTTCAACCCAAAAAGCGCCACCGCGCTCGTCAGCACGGCTTTTTAAAGCGTATGGCCAATAAAACTGGCCGACGGGTGCTTGGACGTCGCCGGCAAAAAGGCCGCAGCAAACTATCTGCCTAAAGAGTCTTGCCTTGCTGGACAGTCGGCCAATCAGATGCCACACTAAAGAAACATGATCTCTCGTAGTCACCGTTTCCATGGCTATAACAGCCTACGTTTTGTCTACCAGCGCGGCCAAACGGTCCGCGGGCCGCTGCTGGCCCTAAAATTTGCCCACAATGAACGGCGCAGTGCTTACCGCTTAGGAGTTGTAGTTAGCAAAAAAGTTAGTAAATCGGCTGTGCTCCGTAACCGGATCCGGCGCCGGCTTTATGAGCTCGTTCGGGAGGTCAGCGAACAAATTAGCGGCCCTTATGGCATGGTTTTTATTGTCTATAGTGAGCAATTAGCCGAGCTACCAGCAAAAGAGCTAAAAACCCTAGTGCTGGGGCAACTTAAGCAGTCCGGAGTCCTAAAAACTGCGGCCTAGAGCTCTAGAAACTAAGAGCTAGGGTATAATAGCGGTAATAAGGAGAAAAGACCCCTAATGTTTACGACTATTATTGTTCAGCCGATTTTTAACTTATTGGTGTTAATTTATGCCCTACTGCCTGGCCACAACTTCGGTTTTTCAATTATTGTATTCACGGTTGTTATCCGCTTGCTTATGGGGCCGCTGGTTAAAAAACAACTCCACCAGGCCAAAGCCATGCGCCAACTCCAACCAGAACTAAAGAAGGTTAAGCAACAGGCCGCTGGTGACCGCCAAAAAGAGTCAGCCATGCTGATGGCACTCTATAAAGAACGCGGTATTAGCCCGTTTTCCCAGCTGGGCATTGTGTTGTTGCAACTGCCAATCTTAATCGGCCTATATAGCGGGCTTAGGCGGATAATCAATGACCCGCACACCTTGCTCAACTTCTCTTACCCAGCCCTGCACCACTTGCCTTGGATGAAGCAGCTAGCCGGTGACATCCACCGGTTTGATGCCTCGTTGTTTGGGATTGTTAATCTGTCTAAAGCGGCGATACCTAAAAGCGGCGGTATCTATATACCGGCTTTAATAATTGTCTTTGGCAGTGCCATTGCCCAATACCTGCAAAGTAAACAACTTCTGCCAACGGCTGGCGATAACCGCAAATTACGCGACATCTTAAAAGACGCTGGCGGCGGCAAGTCAGCCGACCAGTCTGAAGTCAACGCCGCAGTTGGCCGCAGCACGCGCTACTTCATCCCTGTTATGATCTTCTTTATTACACTTGGCATTGCTTCAGCGATCTCGCTGTACTGGTTTGTCAGCGGTTTGGTGGCGTATATCCAGCAAACGATCATCCTCAAGCAAGATGAAACAGAACTGGAAGCCCTAGCCGACAAACCTTCTGGCAAAAAACAGGTAATTGAGGGCGAGGTTGTCCGGGTTGCAACGCCAAAGAAAGCCAAAGGTCACAAAAAGAAGAGGCGGCGGTAGTGGAAGAAGCGATCCAGTACGCCAAAAAATATCTCGAGGACCTGCTGTCTTTCTTTGGGCTCAACACCGATGTTTACGCCACTACTGAAGACGAGGAAGTTATTGAGCTGCAAGTACCAAGTACCCACCTAAACGGCTTCCTAATTGGCGTTCGCGGCGACACTATGCGTTCTTTGCAGTTTATTATTAGCAGCGCACTTAAAAACAACGGCTATGACTTTACCAGAGTAAATGTCGATGTCGCCGATTATAAAAAGGCTCGAGCAGAACGTCTGGCCGAGAAAGCTATGGCTTGGGTAGAGGACGTCAAAAAAACTGGTTTAGCGCGGGAGCTGATGCCCATGAACGCCGCCGACCGCCTGATAGTCCATAAGGTTGCCAATGACGCCGATTTAGTTACAGAATCTTTAGGTGAAGGCCGTGACCGCCGTGTGGTTTTAAAGCCCGGCGGAACCGCAACAATTGAGCCTAAAGCAGAAGAACCTGAAGCTGCCAAAGAATCTCAGGACGAAAGTACGTCTGAGTAGACGGCTAAGGTCTCCTCACTCATCCTGTGCCAAGAGTATTTGCCGGCCTGTGTATGACCCTTATCTACTAACGAACGCGCCCTCTGCGGATTATCTATAACTTTGGCGATGGCTGCGGCCATTTCTTCAATATTTAATGGGTCAAAATACTCAGCAGCCTCACCATAAACCTCTGGCAAACAGGTGGCGTTGGACGAAACCACTGGTGCGCCATGAACCATAGCCTCTAGGGCTGGCAAGCCAAAGCCCTCGCTAAGACTAGGGAAGACATAAGCCGCGGCGTGCTCGTATAACCATCTAAGCTGCCCTTCACTAACAAAATCCGTGAAGATGACGCCTTCTGTACCGCGGGCAATAGTTTGGCGTTCCAGAGCTTTATATAAAGAGTCGCGTTTACCTACTAGCACCAACTTAAGTTCGGGGTGATCTTTTTGCAAAAGTTCGTAAGCTTCAATTAAGCGCCGTAAGTTTTTGTGGGCTGCCGGCCGGCCAACGTACGTTATAAATTGTGTATCATCCAAGCCTTCAATCGGTTCTGGCTGGTCAGTAATCCGGTCTGCCGCCTCCAGCGTTACAGTAATTTTGCGGCTGTTAGTGTGGGTATAGCGCGCCACATCGTCTTTAACAAATTCCGTAGGCACTATAATTGCCGCCGATTTTTTGGCCACCCATTTAGTCACCAACTTATAAACTTGCTGTTTGATAGTAAAGACCAGCCAATTTTTAGAAGGATTACGAAAGCGTACGGTTGTTAGGTCTTGCATGGTCGTGACTACTTTGCCCTGGTACAAAACTGGTTGTTGGACCATCACAAAATGCACCAAATCCGGTTTAAGCTTGTGTAATTGCAACCAAAAGCCAAGTTGTTCAGAGAAGGTGAACTCCTTAAAGGGGCAAGCCAATTTTACAAACCTTGGGTTAGTTGGCTCCCATCCGTCCATATCTTTAGGCTTGAGAAGCACTACATAATCATTTTTTTTATCAATTTCTTGGAGGTAATGCAGCAGCCGCTCAACGTAACGGCCAGTGCTGGTTCTTAACTCTCGGGCGTCAATGGCTATTTTCATGCTTGTCTCCTAAAGACTTTGCGCAGTTTAGCGGCGTTTGGTGGCAGATCATTTACCATTATAGACTTAATATAAGACACTGGGACTTTTCGGTGGTGTTGTATCGCAAGCCGCTGAACCAGCTTTTTTGGAGTCAGCATAAGACCATATAAGACGCCTTTTGCTGCCGGCCAAACTTGGCCACGCGATAGCGAGCGCAAGAAAAACAGGCCATTAGCCAGCAATAAACGCGGCAAGACTTTAAACATTAGGCTAACTGGTACATCTTTCCAGAAGATTAGTTGGAGGTTCTTAAGTGAGTGGTAGGTGGTAAAACCCTTAATTTTGCCGCTGGTAGCGCCAATCTGGTGATAGGCTACGGCTTTTGGCGTATAACGGACCTGCCAACCAGCTAGCTGAGCCCGAAAACTTAGGTCAATATCCTCGTAATAAGCAAAAAAATCTTCATCAAACAGGCCGATATCTTTAAACAACCTACTCCTGTATAAACTGGCGCCGCCAGAAGCGCCAAACACCCACTCCGGTTTGTCATAACGGTCGTCGATGGGCTCGCCACGACCACGCGGAAACGGCAAACCCCAGGTGGTATAAAAATCACCCGTGCTGTCAAAAGTCTTGCCGTCGCTATCAAGCAGTTTGCTGGTAACAATGCCGGCCTTTGGCTGGGCTTCCATTTCTTTAACTAGCTCGCTCAGCCAGTGTTTATCGGCCACGGCGTCGTTGTTAAATAGCGCCATATACTCACCTTCGCGGCCCAGGGCGTATCTAATACCGGCGTTAACGCCGCCAGCAAACCCCTGGTTCTTAGTGTGCTCAATTAAAATAACCTCGGGGTAATTTGCCTTAACAAATTCAACCGAACCGTCACTAGAGCCATTCTCAACAACAATAGCTTGATGCGCGAAGGTTTGGGCCGCCAAAGAGTCCAGGCAGGCCTTTAACCGGTCTTTACCGTTCCAGTTAGGCACAATAACGTAAGTGGTAGTTCTCATATCCTAATCTGTATTCTATAATAGATTCACTGAATAGACGTTCATGAAACATATTTTTACCAAGCAGAACAAGGCCCTACTGAGCGAGTTGGTCAGAACTGACTTTAAGCTGCGCTACCAAAACTCCGTACTTGGCTATGCCTGGTCACTTCTTAGACCCCTTCTGCTGTTTTTAATTTTGTACCTGGTTTTTGTGAAGTTTATTAAAATTGGCAACAGCGCCGTGGCGTTATTATTTGGCATTGTGCTCTGGAACTTCTTTAACGAGATGACGGCCCAAAGCGTTGGTTCAATCGTCGGCCGCGGCGACCTAATTAGAAAAATTAAAATCCCGCGCTGGATAATTGTGGCTTCCACAAGCGTCTCGGCGCTAATAAACTTCTGTTTAACTTTAGTCGTAATTTCTATTTTTGTGGCCTTAACGCACGTACATATTGGCCTTAGCGTGCTGTGGCTGCCGCTAATCTTCTTAGAAATCTACGTTTTTGCCCTTGGCCTGTCGCTATTTCTAGCCGCAGCGTTTGTGAAATACCGCGACATCAGCTATATCTGGGAAGTTACTTTGCAGCTAATGTTTTATATGACGCCGATTATTTTCCCTATCTCTTTAATTACTAACCACACCCTGCAAAAGCTATTGTTCTTAAACCCAATGACCCAAACCATTCAGGCGGCTCGCTATAGCTTGCTCAGCCATAACACTGTTACGGCTAGTAAGGTGCTGGGCGGCTGGCACCAATTCATCCCAATTGCCATCGTATTAGTAACTTTGCTTATTGGTATTCTCTACTTCCGTAAAGAATCCAAATATTTTGCGGAGAATATTTAACGTGAGCGCCAAACGCCAAGCAGTGGCTATTAGCGTTGAAGGCCTTGCCAAGACATTCAGGCTGCCCCATGAGAAAACCAGCTCCATAAAAAGCGCTCTAATCAATTTTAGAAAGCGCCGAACTTATGAAAAACAAGAAGTGCTAAGAGACATCACCTTTGACGTAAAAAAAGGCGAATTTTTTGGAATTGTTGGTAGAAACGGCAGCGGTAAAAGCACACTCTTAAAACTACTGGCCGGTATTTATACACCCACTAAGGGCGAGGTTCATATAAATGGCCGCTTGACGCCATTTATAGAACTCGGAGTTGGTTTTAACATGGAGCTAACCGGCCGGGAAAACGTCTTCTTAAATGGGGCGCTGCTTGGCTTTAACCGAAGTCAAATGAGCGCCATGTATGACGACATTGTTAAGTTCGCCGAAATTGAAAACTTTATGGATCAAAAACTCAAGAATTATTCCTCGGGCATGCAAGTGCGGCTGGCTTTTTCTATCGCCATTAGGGCTAAAGCCGACATCTTATTGATTGATGAGGTGTTGGCCGTTGGTGACGCTTCCTTCCAGCAAAAATGCTTTGAAGTCTTTGCCCAACTAAAGAAAAAAGGCACAACAATTATCCTAGTTACCCATGACATGAGTTCAGTCCTGCGTTTTTGCGACCGGGCAATGTTAATCCATGATGGTGACATAGTTACCCAGGGCAAACCGGCGCTGGTGGCCGACACCTACTTAGAGTTGAACTATGAAAACACTGAAAAAGCCAGGGAAGCTACCCAAGCAGCCGGAACTAGCAAAGAGGCCAAGATAGACCAGACCGTCCCGCAAATTGAATCAGTCGTTATTCAGAGTGCCTCTGGCCAAGTTACTCATCGGTTCACTAACACTGATAAAGTGAAAGTAGTAGTTCACTACCAGAATAAAAACGGGGTTGGCACGCATTTTGGGCTGCAAATATTCAATGATGCCGGGGTTTACTGCTTTGGATCCAATACTAAAATCTCCGGCTTGCCGCCGCAGAAGAAAAAAACCGGGAATATTACGATTGATCTTGAACCCAAGTTGGCGCCAGGAAATTATTATATTAATGTGGCTTCTATGAACGATAACGGCACTACAGTTTATAACTACAAGACTAGAGCTGTCAGTTTCCGCATAGTAAAAGACACTCAAATTGAAGGCATCGCAACGCTAGAACACGCTTGGCGGTACGATAATGTCTAAGTATTCCAAAAACATGCCGCCTGATCTTAAGGCAGCAATTGGCTGGTTTTACGACACGATCAAACCTCAGACCAAGTTCTTGGACTTTGGCTGTAGTACTGGCTATTTTGGCAGCATCATAAAAAACAACAAGAACTGCGTAGTTGACGGTGTTGAAATAAGCGAAGATATCAAACAAGCCCGCAAGGTTTTAGATAAAGTTTATTCGTTTGATCTAGACGGCGACTGGCCTAAAGCGATTTTTGAAAAGCAGTACGACTATTTATTCTTTGGAGATGTTCTAGAACACCTTAAGGACCCCGGCGTTGTCTTGCAAAAGGCTGCCAAACTGCTCCGGCCAAACGGCAAAGTTTTTGTGTCGGTACCTAACATTGCCCATATTAGTATTCGTTTAGAACTAATGGGTGGCAATTTTGAAAAAGAGCCAATGGGCATTTTAGACAGCACCCACTTAAAATATTTCACACTACGGTCATTTAGCGAATTGGCCCAAGACGCCGGCTATGAAGTTGCCTCAGTTGACTACACGGTTAACGATTATCCTGATGAAGTGTTGCGAAAAGCCCTGGAAAAACTAGACTTAAAACCAGACAAAAAATTCTGGAAAATGGTAGAGTCCAAAGAAGCCCGTGCTTTCCAGTACAAGTTTGTGCTTAAGCCAGGGCTGAAGAGCAAAAAGCTGGTTACAAGTTTGCTGCCAACAAAACCGCTGCCCGAAAAGTTAGAACAGTTCCGCGACTCCTACCTAGACGACCTCAGAAATCAGGCTCAAAACCTAAGAGCACACGCTGAAGAACAAGCAAAAATTATAAAAGAATTAGACCTACAAAATAAGCTGCTCAAAAAGCGAATTGTTGATATTGAATCAACCAAGCTTTACAAACTTTATAAGGCTATCAGGCGTAAAAAGAGCGCCTAGTAACCAATTTTCTTGGGCCTAGGCGACTCAATAGCTTCTAAATAACTGTTTTGAGTAAACGGATAAATCATCTGCTGGGAAGTAGCGCCCATTTTTTGCAGCCGTTCGTTAGACGTGGTTTTTTTATTGAGAAGTTTTTCAATAGTGTTCGCAATCTGGCGGACATTATCATTGCTGATAGCATAGCCATTCTTGCCATCTTGCAGTTGCTCATCAACACCGGCGCTATTATTCCTAAGTACAACGTGTCCCATAAACATGCCCTCGGCAATATATAGGCCAAAGGTTTCGTTTAAGGAGCAACAAACCACGGCGTTACATTTGGCGTAGACTTGTAGCACCTTCTCTTTAGGCATTGAAGGGTAAAGTTTTAGGCGTTGCCCAAGCAAAGACCGGCCGACTGCCCGGATTTGCTGAGAAACGTAATCATCGCCGATTGACACAAAATGCACGCCGAAGTTGCGATATTTCTTTGGATCTTTTTCATAGTAAATTTTTAGGAATTCATAAAAAGCAGCCAGGGCAATAAAGTGTCCCTTGCGGCCATCAGCCGGTGTGCCTTGCAGCAAAAAGTCTATCTTTTGGTAATCACTAGGCGTGCGGCTAAAGTAGTATTTTTTATCAACTTCAATCCTTAGTGGAATAGCTTTAACGTACTTGGTGCCAATCAAGCTGTTGTATTCACGCTTGGTTCGCTCGGAAGGCACCAGAACAGTCAGCCGCCGTTCGTTGCTTAGGCGCTTCATTCTTTTCAGCTGGCCTTTATGCAGCAAATCGCCACCGTTAATAGCGGCTAGTTGGGCTTTGTCCTCATGTATGAACCAGTAAGCGTGCTTCACCTTGCCCGATGCTACCTGATCCAAAACAAAGTGCCTGTAATTATCATAAATGGCAACAGTGTTCATTAGTACAAAGTCGTGTTTTCGAAGCCCCAGTTGTAAATCCAATAACCGCGGTCCAAAAACTGCCGCCGCTTTCTCAACTCTTATCCCTTCTTCACGTAATTTCCTCAAAAGCGATGGCAGAACATGCGGCGCAATCAAGCGTACATTCTGAGCACCGTATTTTTTGGCATACTCTTCAACGATCTGCACTAGTACTTGGGGCGCTCCAGTGTTGTCAATCGGGTGAGAAATAAAGACGTACTGACGTTCGGTTCTGTTGGAGCGCTTTTTTACTTGAGTAGTTAGGATGGTTTTTGCTAGCTGGGCGGAGCTACGGAAGCCCTTACGTCGGGCATAAGAAAAAGCTCTAGGAGGAAAACTAGCGACCCGGCGGACCTTATTGAGACTGCCGCTGCGCAGTGGATTAGGGACGTCAGTAATAAAGTCACGCAGCTTGCCTCTAAACGTTTGTTCTTCAACCGAGGGCACGCTGCCGATATTAATGGCGTCGACAACCGGCTGAACAGCGTGTGGCCAAAAATACTTTGGCTTTAAGCCGCGGACATTGTTCTTAATCTCTTGCAGCTGAGTTGGATCTTGGTAAAGATCTCTTACAGTACTGGCGATTGCTTGAGAGGTTAAGTCTGGAAGACGAATCCCAGCGTTGGCCGCTAGCAACTCTTCACTTAAAGGATCACCGCCGTTAGTAACAACCGCCATTTCACCCCAGACGTAGTCCATGACCCTGGTTCGCCAGGAAAAGCTGTTTTCTTCACCTGGCTGATTGATGCTGATGACTAAGTCCGCATGCGCGTACCAGTTAATCCGGTCTTCAAAATCAACCCAGTCAACAAAAAACAGCGATTTATTAGTTAAGTCGTGTTTCTTGGCAAAGGCTCGAGCTTTTTCATATTGTTTTATAAAATCAGCATTGGTATTAAAAGGATTTTTGCCACCAACAATCACAAATTTAATCTGCTTAGTTTTAGATAGCTCTAAAATAGCGTCTAGAAATTCTTCAACTCTAAACCAAGGGTACAAACCCCCAAACCATAAGGCCACAAAATCCGACTCAGACAGACCAAGCTTGGTGTAGGGGTTATAACTAGGAGTGACTGGCTCATCATGGATCCCAAACGGCACTACTAAGATGCGGTTTTGGCGATAAGAACGTGGGTTAACAATACCGAGTGCCGACAACACACCAGTGTAGAAAGTTTTTTGAGCATCATGTGCGCAAAGGAAGTAATCACCGCGCTTCAGCACGTGGTTAAAGCGCTTGATATCGGCCATATAGTAACGGTACTCGGCTTCAATATCATCAGATTCACGCGCGGAAACCTCCACGTAAATTGGCACATAAACATCTAAGATTAGTTGAATGTCTGGATTGATGTGGTCAGCCACAAACACCGACGGATCGCCCATGCAATAACTAATAACCACGGCATCATAGGAATTAATCAGATCAACAAAGTGCTGATTTAGCGACCAGTTAGTCAGCTGGACGCCTTCGTGGGCGGTTAGTTTTTGCGGGAAAGCATCGTTAATGCCTACCGTAACCTGAAAGCCATGTGCCTGCATGCCCTTGGCCAAGCCCCATGCCCGCATGCCACCGCCCTCCACGGTTTGATACTCCGTAGTTGGCACTGGCCCATAGGTAATAACTAAGCACGTCTTAACGACTTTTTTCGAACTCATTCGTGGTAACTATAACATATATACAGGGGTGAGCCTAGGTTTAATCCTGCGCAAAAAACTTTAATAACCAGAGATCAGGCTGTATTGCTTTAATAGCAGAGCATTGAGGGTCTGGATTGCCGGTATGTCTGTAGACGCGCCGTAGCCAAAATCGCCGACGGCTCGAATATGCCAACCGCCCTCACTGGGTCGGTAAATGGCAGCGTCTGTCCGGCCATCGCCGTTGTAATCACCAGGCACGGGGATGTCTGTAGACGCGCCGTAGCCAAAATCGCCGACGGCTCGAATATGCCAACCGC
>CAZYVW010000014.1:0-17559 GCA_964651645.1 uncultured Candidatus Saccharibacteria bacterium | reverse complement strand
TGGACAGCTGGGACCGGATTTGCGGCTGCTGGTGCGGCGGAAAAACATCAATCATGCGGTCAATGCTTTGGGAGGCCGAGTTAGTGTGCAGCGTGGCGAGTACCAAGTGGCCAGTCTCGGCAATTGTAATCGCCGCGGCAATGGTTTCTAGGTCACGCATCTCACCAATTAGTACTACATCCGGGTCCTGGCGCAGACTGGAGCGCAAGGCGGCTGAGAATGAGAAAGTATCATAGTGGACTTCCCGCTGCACAATGACTGACTTTTGAGATTTATGGGTAAACTCAATTGGGTCTTCAATAGTCACAATGTGTGCGGCGCGAGTGGTGTTTATCTGATTAATAATTGCTGCTTGGGTGGTTGATTTACCAGAACCGGTCGGACCGGTGACCAGGACAAGTCCTCTGGGATAGTCAGCAAACTTAGACACAATTGGCGGCAGCCCCAGCTGATCAATTGTTAATATTTCGTTAGGAATTAGGCGCAAGGCAGCTGCCAGGTTGCCCCGCTCGTGAAATGCATTAACCCTAAACCTGCCAAGTTCCCCAAAGGCAAAGCTAAAATCAAACTCTTTGTCTTTTAACAAAACTTGTTTTTGGTCGTCGTCTAATATCGAGAAAATTAAGACTTCCAGCATGGCTTCATTGAGCACATCGGCGCCAACAACGGGTGTTAGAACCCCATCAACTCTGAGCATCGGCGGCAAACTGACTTGCAAGTGTAAGTCAGAGGCCTTCATTTTGATGACCTCTTCAAGCAAGATTTCGATGCGTGGTTGTGTAGTTGTTGGTTCTGCCATTGTTTTTTGCCTCTGTTATACGCTCTTAGGCGCTATCGGCTGATGCCACCCGATTAACTTCTTGGATTGTGGTTTGTCCTGCCAAGGCTTTTAAGTAGCCGTCTTCACGCATATTTATCATGCCTTCAGCCTGGGCTAGTTTTTGTATCTCGGCCGAGGTTGCCCGCTTCAGAATTAATTCCTGGATACCCTCGGTTACCTCAAATACCTCATAAAGACCCATCCGCCCTTTATAACCACCTGGGGTTTCTGGGCTATCTGTGCCTTTAAACAAAGTATAAGCGGTTTGACCTCTAAGAGGCAAGCTCGGATAGCCCAAATCGGCCGCGTAGGCTTTGATTTGGTCTTCGGTTTCCGGCAGCAAGTGGCCAATGTTGGCGTGGACGGCCTCAGTTTCCGCCTTGGTGGACTCGTACTTTAGTTTGCCCTCATCAGGGATTCGGCGCACCAACCGCTGGCCGATGACAGTATGTACGGTGCTGGCAATCAAGAATGGCTCAATACCCATGTCCAAAAGCCGCGGCAAGATACCGGCGGCCGAGTTAGTGTGCAATGTGGAGAATACCAGGTGGCCAGTCAGCGCCGCCTGCACCGCCAGTTGGGCGGTTTCTTTGTCGCGGATTTCTCCAACCATCACAATATCGGGATCCTGACGCAGGATAGACCGCAGCCCCGTGGCAAACGTTAAACCCACTTCAGGATTAACCTGTATCTGGTTAATACCCTCCATTTTGTACTCGACTGGGTCTTCTAGCGTAACAATGTTAACGGTGTCGTTCTTGATTTCCTGGATTAAAGCGTACAGCGAAGTTGACTTACCGGAGCCGGTTGGACCACTAGTTAGCACCATGCCGTTAGAACGCGTCAGGCCACTACGAATGGCCCGCAGCGCTCGCCCGGTGTAGCCCATGGCATCTAGTTTCAAGCTAGTACCGGTTTTATCCAGCAGCCGGATAACAACTTGCTCGCCCCAGACAATCGGCGCGATCGCAATACGCAAATCAATTGGTTTTTTGTCGACCATGATGGTGAACTGCCCGTCTTGGGGGATTCGGTGCTCGTCAATTTTCAAATTGGATAAAATTTTTATTCGGGAGACTAGAGCCGGCTCAGTACTCTTTGGAAGCTTCATAATTTCGCGTAAAACTCCGTCAATTCTGGCTCGGATTTTGACTTCCCTCTCCAGCGGCTCAACGTGGATATCGCTTGCTCGGTTGCGGGCGGCGTACTCCAAAATGGCCGACAATGCCTTGCTGATTGGTGAATCCTGGACAATTGTCCGGATGTTTTTTTCTTCGGTGCCTAAAACTACCTCGGCGGCTTGGCCGGCTTCATTTAAAACACCTTCCATTTGGGTATCCAGGCGAGCCTGGTACTGCTTTAGGACGTTACGGATGCCTTCTTCGCTGGCGGCATAGACTTTTAGCGGCCGGCCGATTCTATTGGACAAAAAGTCCACGGCTTGGACATTGTCGCTGTCTAGCATAGCCACAACCAATTTATGTTGCATTTCGCCTAAGGGTACGGCCATGTAACGTTCGGCAATGTCTTGGGGTAATAGCCTCAGGATTGCTGGCTCAATTGTGGCACTAGTCAGGTTTACGTAAGGGATGTTGGCCACTTTGGCAACCGTCCGGGCAAGATCCTCCTCAGTAAGCTTTTTACTGCTAACCAGCAGGCTTAGAAGTGGCTGCTTTTTAGAGTCAGCCTCGGTTTTTAATTGAGCCATAACTTCCGGCTTGATTAAGCCGGACTGCACAAGATTATCCTCAACCTGCTGTTGGGTGGTTGCCGATAAGACGCTCATGTTCTCCCGCCTCTTACCTATTGCCCGCTGTTAAACGGTTTTTGGTTATTGCTATCGCCAATTTGGATAAGCTTGGTTGGGTCGACCGAATCTTTATTGAAATACTTGGCGTCCGGCGTTTTGAACTCAGAGGTAACGGCCTCGACAACTTCCACTTGCTGCTGGCGGTTCTTAGGTTGCACTAAGATAATTCGCGACAAGAATATAGACACCAGCACACTGACACCGGCTACGCCGACAAGTAAAGCAATATCTTTTTGCTTCATCTCACCGCCTTTTTGGTAATATTTAGGGTTTTCTCCGGCTGGTAGTAGGTCTTGGCATTAAAGCCTAGGCGCATGGAGCCGTTTTCACCAGATAAACTGATGGAGGTAATGTTGATTGGTCTAATGGAGTGCTCAAACACGCCCAGCAAATTCTGGATGGAGTCGTAATTACCGGTAACTGTTACTTGGAAAGGCATTTCTACAGGCTGCGGGCTGGAGCTTGCAGCTGTATCAGACTGGCTAATTTCCTCATCAACACCGGTAATACTCTCTATCTTAAAGCTTTTGTCGGTTAAAATTTTCTCTAGGCTAGTCGTTAAGGCTGGGAAGTCGTACTTACTGGGCAGAGCGTCCAGAATAATCTTAGCGTTGTCGCCATCGCGGTCGCCAGTGCCAGTAGAGCTTCCTGCAATGACGTTTTCAGGCGTTGACACAAAAGCTTGGTAGGCTGTAACTAGTTTGTTAACGGCGTCGACATTGGCCACTAGCTGTTTTTTGGCTTTTTCTTTGCCGGCTATGACTCGAGCCTGGTAAGACCGCTGGCTCAGTAAAGTCTTGCTGCCAACCAGTGAAAAGACCGTCACAAAGCAGGCTGCGGCCACAATTAAAACCATCCGGGCGTTGGCTTTATCCACCTGGAAGTGTTTGTTGGATTTTACGACTGGTAATTTCATTATTGACTACCTCCGGCTGGGGCCTGGAATAAGGCTGATGGTTTTTCGGTTTCAGAGCGGCTGGTAATCAGATTTGGTACTACTAATTTGATATCTTTAGCACTATCAAAAATCGCAGGCATATACTTAAGGTTAATCTGGTAGCTAGAGTTTTTCTCGGTTTTGCCAAAGTTGGTTAAGACGACTTCCGTAAAGGCAGTGGTGCCGTCCGGCACGCTTTTATCGGCCGCGGTGTAGGTAGTGAACTTTAGGGTGTCGACAAATTTGTTGATCGTGCCTAAGCTGTCGGCCGAACCGTTAATATTAATAGTGTTGGCTACAAAGTCGATGTCCAGCTTGGAAATACTGGCGCTACCGGGGGTTAGTTGGGTTAGATAAACAAATAGTCTAGTGGTTACCGGTTTGGCGTCATGCAACCCTGGCAAGCTTTTTAACTGGTTCTGTATGGTTAGAATTTTATTGAGATCCTGGGTAGAAGCAAGCTTTTTACTACTGCTGGCAATGTCCTTATTAAGGTCGCTCAAATGACCTTTTTGCAGTACATTAACGGCTACAAATAAGATAATTAAGACGCCTAGGCTAATAGCCGCAACAGCTGCCGCAACAGTAGTTACTAGCCGCTTTAAATTGCGGGCTTTGATGTACTCCATTTTGATATCTGGCAATAGGTTTAACTGGATCATAACGTCCTCTCCGCCAGTCCCACGGCCACACCAAAGAAATTAGACAAAGTTAACAGTTCGGCTTGCTGTTCAGTCGGTACGGTTACGTTGCGCCAAGCGTTGCCAATCTCTACGCCTAAGCCAAATTTATTAGCCAGGTATAGGGGGAATTCCGGCAGTGTGGCAGCCGCGCCGGTAACAACAATGTGCTCAACTTTAGAGTTCTGGTAGCGGTTTTGGAAAAATTTAATAGACTTGTCTATCTCTGTTACTAGCGTATCAATTGTTGGCAGTATGGCGTGATAAATCTGGCCTTCTAGCTTGTCTTTGCTTAGGCCAAACTTAAAGACAAATTGTTGAGCCTGCTTTTCGTCGATACTTAAGGATTGCATGGCGGCTTTGATGATTGACTCGGCGCCGCTAGGCAAAGACCGGGTCAGCCGCGGCGCTTCGCCCATGGTTATAACAATATCTGTGGCTTTGCTACCAATATCAATCACCACCTGCGGTGCTGCCGAGCCGGCGGCTACTACTGCTCGCGTTAGGGCTACGCTGTCAGGCTCAAAAGCCACCACGTTTAGACCGATTGACTCCAACATATCCAACCTAGCCTCAGCAAATTCGTTGGTGACGCTGGATAACAATATCTCGACTTTGGTTTTATCTTTGGGCGAGTCGCCAAGTAACGCCCAGTCAATTTTAGACTCTGCCAGCGGTGTTGGAATCAGTGAATCGGCCTGGAAGCGAATGGTTTTGGCCAGTTCGGCCGGCTGCAAACGATCAATATCTACCACGGTGGTGAAGACCCGGTTGGCCGGCAAGCCAACCGCCACATTCTTGGTACTAATTTTGGCCTTAGAAACCAAGTCCTGGATTAGCTTAGCGACTTTTTGGTGATCAGTCTTTGAGTCACTCATGCTCAAGCGCGGGTCAATTGGTGTGTAGGCATACTTGCTAAGTGCCTTAACCGGGCCGGTGCCCTTCAGCTGGACTAACCTCAGTGCCGTAGTGCCAATATCCAGTCCAAAAAAGTCGCCCATGTTGCCAAGAAGGTTTACTTTCATCTGTTAAACCCTTCCCGCAAACGCACGTCTTTAATGGTGCCCATGTTCGTTTTTTCGATGACCATCTTGAGGCCAATTATACCATAAGCGTTATCTAGCTAACAGTTTAAAGCACTGGCGGCAAACTGGTAATGTAGTCGTACTTGCCTTGGTAGGCACTACGGACAATTGGCAGAGCCGGCTGAGCCAGATAAACCTCTGGGCTAAAGTTGAAGATTTCGGCCGCGCAAACCGGGCTCAAGCTGGTACCGCTGGGGTTACAAGCATGTGGTGCCCCGCCTGGCTGCTCGTCGGCATTGGCGTGGCGCAAGGAGCCGTAAGTTCTTAGCAACTTGGCCTGCACGGCAATAAAAGCACCGTTGATCGTCAGGGTTTTATTGCAGCTAGTAAAGACGCTATCCAGGGCCACTGGAGTTGTGTCGTTGGCGCAGGTGTAAATCCGGCCGTCGGTTGGGTTAGCAACATTTTTGGGCTGAGCAACGTAAACTCCATCTAGCTGGGCGGTGTCTTTATCGACGTAAATGTTGCCTCTGGCAATGATAAACAGCGATGGGATGGCATTTTCATTCACCCAAGCGTCGGGTGTAGCGTAGCTAAAGTCACCTTTTAGTACCACGTTGCCGTCTACATAAATTGTCTTGCGGCCAACTATGTTGGTGCCACCACTCAAAGTGGCTGTGCCACTTGGCGGCGTTAGGTAAACAGCATCGCTGGCCGTGTTGACGGCATTAAAGCTGTTAACACTTTGGGCAGTAGCGCTAGATGGTTTATTGGCCCAGTAATCTGTTAAACAGTGAATGGTAGCAAAGTTGCCGCCCATGGACTCACCAGTTACATTAGTATTGGTGTTGGCAAAACTGAGGCCTAACGGCCGAGTTGGCGTGCCGCTACCGCGCAGTGCGGCGCTGCCAAAGCCAGTTATTTGGCCAGAAGCCAAGGCTACAAATTGGGCGCCGGCGCCGGAGGTTGTAGTGGCACGGTAAAAGGCAGTGATGCCGGCCGTCTGCGTACAGTTGCCACCAGTAAAGGCACCGCCGGCTTGGGCATCAGAGCCGTAGATTTTAAAGTACGGCTTATCAACCAAAGGATCACTACATCTAGAGGCAGTGGAACTACCACTACCAGATGTCCGTGATCCATCGACTCTCATAGTGCCGGACTGCGGGCTAACCGTGAAGTTCACACAGGCTTTGTCGCCAGTTCTAAGCGGTGGCAAGTGCGCAGTAAAGACATCTCCATAGCTGTGGCTAGCACTGGCGGTTGGGGCTGTGGAGCCACTGTCATAAAGCGTATTGCTGGCCGGCAGGGCTTGAGTTGGATGACCTTCAGTAAACGAGCCAGTTGTACCATCGGCGTGCTGAATGTAGAAGGTCGCCGTGGCATCCAATTGCACTTTTAAACTAGCTCGCAGACCCTTGTTGCCGTTGGGCAGCCACATGTCTACTGCCCCAGTGTCGCTGAAGGTTACATTATTTGGTTTTTCCTCATCGTCAAACTGTGGCTGGCCGGCACTGGTCTGAGTATTGCGGTAGCCGCGGTCACGGCAAGGATTCATAGTTATCAAACCACCGGTTGTCGGGCTCATACTGCCCTGGGCTGTTTGGCCGGGAGAGGGTGAATCTTTGTATGAATACGTCCAGGTGTATGTAGTAAAGGCCGGTTTAACCACGCAGCCCTTCGGTGGGCTAGGACATTTTGTGGCCGGTGTTACATGAGAAGTCCTGGAATCATAAGACGCTATCCAGGTATGGCGGGTATAGTACTGCGTGTAGTCCACGGTTGGGCTGTGGAAGTCATACGGATAATTATCAATAAACGGCTGGTAATTTATTTTGAACGGATTATCCGAACGGCTGCCAATACCGGCGGTTGTGGTAGTATTTTGTCCCCACTCATCCTTGGCGCTGGTTATTTTGAATGGGTTACTGTCGTTTACATCCTGGTTCTGTGGGCCAGGTAAAGCACCATAACCGCTAGTACTGCTACCACTGCCACCGGCTGGCTGGCTTGGGGTAGTTACCGGATTAGGACGCTTGTCCTGCAGAGTAATATCTACGTTAGGAAATCCCGGGGTAGGATTGGTAATAATACATGCCGCCGTGTCGGGGTTATTGCCAGGGTTAGGGTTTGGGTCCGGATCACTACCTGTTGTTCCGTTCCCACTTCCCCCAACAGTCCAACACTTTGTTTGTGAGGAAACTGAGTTGCTAGATCCATAAGGGTCTGCGGTTACTCTAACAATAAAGCACGCTTTAGTACCAACAGGAGTGCCCGCTTTAAACCTAAATCGGGTCGGCTGGTATTGCACGCTCCAGTACGAACTTGCGTATTTTGGTGTTGAGCTTCTAACCCATACATAGTGGGGTTGATTGCCCGCTCCGCTGGCCATATCTCCTGTTATATAGCCGTAATAGCCCGTTAGCTTGCCGTCTAAGCCTGGCCCAGGCACCGTGTCAGCATTTTCTGTTACGTCTCCGTTATGCGCATACTCATAAAACTCCACGAAGGTTTGGGGTCCATCGCCGTCACCAGTATTGGTCATCCCCGGATCACAAGAAATTACAGTACTACCAGCCACAATTGGAGAAGCAGCGCTACACGAAGTAAGTGTTGCGTCGTGTTTATACGCTGTTGCTTTTGGATATTTCATTGTTACAAAAACTGACGCTTGAAAACCTACACTGTGTGTATTTCTCGCTTGAACTTTTAGGCTAAAATCCGTTAAATTACCCGAGCTGTCAGCATTTATTCCGTTATTCTTTAGGTTTGTACCTCCTGGTTTATACCAAGCAAAATCTGCTGCATCGCAGCCTACAGTTTTAAGCTTAGACTTAGTTCCTGACGGACAGTTATCTTCCGTAAATAGGAAGCCTGCGCCATTTCTATCTGGGGTAAGCCCGTCATCAGGGTCACCGTCAGCTGTAGTAACATCACCACAACCGTACTCAACCATACCTACACACAAGATTTGCCTACCGTTCATAAGAATACGTCCGGCATCGTCCACTTGCGCGGCTGCACGTTGAAGATTGTCGTTGTAGACTGGCGGTGAAAGGCCCGTTGGCACGTCGGTTGATTCGACCGGCTCACAAGTATTACCGCAAGGAGGGTTTAGCGATGGTGGTATACCCAACCACGCATCTGTTGGCAGCGCTCCATTATAACTCAGAGCATTAATACTTATAAGGGCGGGATGAAAGCAACTGTTATCGGTGGCATTCCCATCTAAGTTTCCGTCGCCAACATTCGTAGTGTCAAAAGACTCCCAAGCTGGAGTAAGACCATCTACAAAACCATTACCATTTGCCTGCGCACCAAACCGAAATACTTTGTAGTGAGAATCTCCATCATCCCACTCAATAGGTGCACCAAAATATGTAGTTTCTCCTCGGACCAAGTCACAACCAGTATAAGCAAGTGCTTTTTGGTGTTTGTGTATAGTTACTACGAAAATACCTACAATTACCAAGAATAGAGAAATTCCTAGGAAGGAAATAATCTTCTTCAGTTTGAGCATGCTACCTTACTTCCAGATAGTTTTGTTGTTTTTTCATATCTCATATTTAAACCCACGCCTTAAAACCAAAGATAAGCACATCTCCTATAAGTCTAGCAGAATGCTTATGCTAGAAAAAGTTTTGATTAGTTAGGTGTGCTTGCCTTGTATTGGTTTTAGCTACTAGCTGCTGCTTGTTGCACTTTCGATCTGGTTCTGTACTGTTGAAGATATAACAGCTGTACCGCCATATAGCTCAACTTGCAATTGGTAGTCTTTACTAAGTTCCCTTAGAAAGGTATCTAGAGTCCCTGGCAGATCTTTGGCGGCAACAATCAAAGTGAATCCACCTTCACTGGCTGCTTTAGCTATGCCAGTAAGTACATCAGGCCACCCGTCCTCGCCACCGAAAGCTATAATCTTACTTCCGTTTTCTGAATCTGAAAATGCATTTTCCAGCATGACACCCGTGTCATAAATGTTTTTGCCTACATAGGATTTGTCCTCGTCAGGAACGGCTGCTGTAGCTTCAGCACCAACCGTAGATACAAGGGCTCCGTTAGGTTCAGCAGCTTCAAGCCCATTGAGATACTCAGATGTAGCTTCTGGCAATGTTGAGCCTTCACTAAATACAACCGGGCCAGCTATACCAGCTGAAGCAGCTGACGCACCAAGCAAAGCTCCTTTATAATCCTCGCCGTTTGCTACGATCGCCTTCTTTGGATTATAAAAAAACAGTTTCCCCACTTTTGCGGCTGTTTCATAACGATTGTTCCCAGCTATTCTATATACGTGTTCATAGGAAGTGTGGTCAGACGCAAGTTCATATTCAAAACTAGCATCAACTGCAGCTGTTCCGCCAATAATATAAATGTTGCGGTCAATCGAGACAGATGGCTGATCCTTAAGAACTCTTTTTATTTCAGCCATAGTACGTTTATCTAATTTGGTGGGATCATCCGGATCTGGGGTTGCCAATAGTATTGGCTCATTGAACTCCGCGGCGACTGGGCTTATTGATATTGCGTCCGCCCACTTCAACCCACTCACAAGAAAAACTTCATAAACTGAGTGATCGGGGTGCGCGGCTTGAGATATTTCTATTGAAGTAGCTACGCGGTCTTGGCCAGCTATACGCTCAACGTTGGAAGTAGTCTGTTCTGGTTCATAAGTAGTCCCTGCCTCTTGTTTATGTTTGGGTGAGGTGCCTTTTTTGGCGTAAGAAACACCGTTTACAACAATAGGAGCATCAAGTGCGTCATAAGTAACAACGTGTTCGTGGCTGGGAGCCATTGGACTTACTGGGTCTTGTGAGATATCGGCGTAAGCAGATGGTACATTTGCGGCAAGTGTTCCTAAAACAGCTACCGTCAATGCGCCAGTGATGCGCTTGGCGTCTTCAATCATTCCGGGTTGTGGTTCGAGGTGAGACATCTAATCTTCCTTCGAAGTTATTATACCAGATGAGAACAAAAAAGTAAACAGGTTACGCTTACGGTTAGATTTACTTGGTTTTGGCTTCCAAAAAAGTGATGATGTCGGAGTTTTTAGTGCTGCTGCCCTGGTCTTTTTTATAAAAATCTGCGGCTTTTTGGTAGTACTTCTTGGCCAAATCTTTATTATTTGCCCCTGTTGCCGCACCTGCAACACCCAAATAGACATTCACATCTTCCTTGGGCATCAATTTTTCGGCGTCCTGGTAGTAAAATAAGGCGTTTTTGTAGTCTTTCTTCTCTAAATACCAGCCAGCGGCCGACATTGTGGCGTCGTACCTGCCCTCTTTGGTGGCGGCTTCTCGGCGGGCCGTCAAAGACAAGGCAATAGCTTTGTCATAATCTTTTTTGCTGGCCACGGCAGATGCAGACTGAGTTAAGCTGCCAAGTGTTGTATTAAGGTTCTGCTGAGGCCAAAACTGTTTATAGGCACCGTAGCCCAGAGAACCAACCAGCAACACGGCCGTTACGCCAAATACTGGCCACAATTCTCGCTGCGTTTTAGCCCACTCAAACCACTCACGAGGTTTTAATTTGCCCCCTAGCTTGGTTTTGACCTGACCTACAACAATATTAGCTTTCATAGTGCTTAAGCTATTGTACCAGGTCTAAAGTAAGGTAATCCAGTAGTACCAGAAGTGATTAAGAATCAGCCCGGCGATTATTAAATACCAGAGAACAAGCAAGTCGCCGTGGTGACGCATCTTAAAGTCAGCAAGTGGTTTGAGCTTGGCTGGCACTTTAATATGTCCCTGTTGAACGTTATACATTGTCGTGTAGAAAAATATTGGGATGGTAACGGCCCAGACCACCATGCAATATGGACACAACGCGCCAATCCGGTAAACCGTCTCATAGAACAGCCAGCTAAGGAAAATAATTCCCAGGGCTGAGCCAGCATTAAGCCCCAGCCAAAACCAGCGTTTAAACTTTGCACCGGCAAGGATGGCTACGCCAACACTAGCAACAACAGCAAAACCGGCTACACCAAGTAGCGAGTTAGGAAAGCCAAAATGGGAGGCCTCGGCAGTCTTCATAACCGAGCCGCAGCTAAGCAGTGGGCTTAGGTTGCAGCTAGGGATATAGGCTGGGTTTTCAATCAGTCTAATCTTCTCAACCGTCAGAATGAAGGATGCCAAAAAGCCAGCCAATCCGCAAATAGCCAAAATCCACGGCAATGTTTGTTTAAGGTTGGGGCTTTTTAGTTTAACTGCCATTAGCCTGATTATAGCAAAGCTACTTAGCTAGGCGGATATAGGTTGTTCGCCACCAACTGTTAGGTGGGTATGGTTTTTACGTTTTTCAACAACTCTTTCTAATTCTTCTTTTATCGCTTCTTGTGCGTTATGGACCGTATGTTTAAATTGACGTTCTCGTATTATGGTTGTCTTGCCCTCTGGAGTTTTTGTATAAATTATCGGGGAGGCTACTACACCAGGGTTAACTGAAAAATCATCCTTAGCCCATTTGGCAGTACTATCCATTAATTGCATCAGTAGTTCGCGGCGATATTTGTCAGGTATGTTTTTAAAACTACTCTCTGCTAAAGATTTATCCCATCCCATAGTGGATTCTATCAACTCCTCGGTAGCTGTTGCCATATCTTCAGCTGAATTAGTTTTACCATACTTCCGTACAGGTTGGGATCCTGTTTTTTCTTTATCCTTAGGCACTACAGATTCATGTATTGGCTTACGCTTATAAGAGCCGTCTTTTGTTTCTCTTGATACCTTAGCCTCTGAGTAATCAAAGTAGTGGGCAAAGTAGTGTCCTAAACCGACACCGCTATAGCGTTCCAGCTGGTGGCCCAGTATCTCATGGACCATAAAAACACTTAGAAGAACTTCCGGCTCAATCCCCTCCTTCTCAGCAATTTTATGTACATACTGCATATTGATAGCTACCCCCTCCTCGGGTGCCGCAATCCCTCCGGGTAATTTATCCTGTAATTCAGGATCACTACTGGACACAAAGACGATCCGGCGGCTGCGTAAATCTTCTAGCATTCCGCCGCCACTGAACTGATCAATTAGTACAAGTGTATTGCTGATTGCTTTAAGTTCTCCAGATGTCAAATCCTTATCACCGCATTCCAATATTTCAAACGCCCTGTCGGTCGACACACCATTTACTTCAAGTTCAAATTTGTGTTGGCGTCGAAGTTTCAATAAAGTTCCGATTTTCTCTGCGGGTACACCCCGCGCTTGGAAGTCTGATCCAAAGCTTTCCCACCAGAGCTCTCGGGTTGCCTTTTGAGACTCGAATTCAATGAATCCTTCGCGGGCACGGGTTTGCGCATCTTCACTAATATCTATTGTTGCGTCAAAGTTAGGCAAAACTACATCGGGTGTTTCGCCTTCACGAGCTGGAATAACAGTTTTAGTAAGCCGGGCTTCCAGGCCAGCCCTAATGAAATTGGTACTTTCAGCAGTTTCCAGGAAGTTTTGGACTTCTGGAGCTCGAAATTCCATTTTAGGGTCAGCTTGTAGCTGTTCTGGCATATTTATTTTTGATTTACTTCTTTATAATAGCACACTTTTGTATTTTTAGCAATAGCTGTTCTCTGTTATAATGGGGGCATGAGTTTATCTATTGGTATTGTTGGCTTGCCCAATGTGGGCAAGTCTACCCTGTTTAATGCCCTGACCAACAACAATATTTTGGCGGCTAACTATCCTTTTGCCACAATTGAGCCCAATACTGGCATTGTGCCAATCCCAGATGAACGCCTGCATAAATTGTCTGAGCTGTATGGCAAGGCGCCGATTAAGCCGGCCACTGTAGAGTTTGTGGATATTGCCGGATTGGTTGCCGGTGCCAGCAAGGGTGAGGGCCTGGGCAACCAGTTCTTAGCCAATATCCGCACAACTAATGCTATTGCCCACGTTGTGCGGGCTTTTGACGACCCAAACGTCCTACATGTAGACGAGCAACACGACCCTGCCAAGGATATTGACGTTATAAACACAGAGTTAGTCCTGGCTGATCTGCAGACGGTTGAAAAGCGTCTGCCCCAGATGCAAAAAGAAGCCAAAGCTAACCCCAAATTAAAGCCACTTGCCGACAAATTGCAGCAGATTTATGACGGACTAAACGAGAACAGACCGGCACATGCTTTGGGTATGGATTTTGAAGGCCTAGAAGATTTGCAGCTGCTTACCATGAAGCCAGTTATTTATGTTTTTAACGTTGATGACGTTGGGTTAACAGATAAAAACAGGCAAAAATTAGAAGCCCTCGTAACGCCTGCCAAAGCCATTTTAGTAAGCGCTAAACTAGAACATGAGCTTCAAAGTTTGGATGAAACTGACCGTAGCGAGTTATTAGAAAGCTATGGCGTGCAAGAATCCGGCTTACTCCAGTTGATCCATGCCGCTTATGACACTTTGGGATTACAAAGTTACTTAACGGCCGGCGATAACGAAGTGCGGGCTTGGACAATCCCCAAAGGCGCCACCGCTCCCCAGGCCGCCGGTGTTATACATGGTGATTTTGAGCGTGGTTTTATTGCCGCGGAAGTGGTGGATTATGAAGATTTGCTAGCCGCCGGCTCATTATCAGCCGCACGCAGCACCGGCAAAGTCCGTACCGAGGGTAAAACCTACGTCATGCGCCCGGATGATGTCGTTGAGTTTCGGTTCAACGTTAGTAAATAGAATCTTTCTTTGTTTCCCTTGCGGCCCAAAACCTCTGAATCCGCTTTATCTACAATCACAAACCAAATTTTTAAGAAGCCTTCTACTTTTTTAAGAATTTCGCGGCGGATTTTATCGTTTTTTATAACGCCTTTGTGCTTTGAAGCCGTAACGTAATCGGCCTCAAAGTGCGGTTTGGCCATGGCTACAACTTGTGTGCCCTTATGAATCAAATTGATCACTGATGGCATGATTCGCTCCAACGAAATAAATGACACGTCAATGACCACAATGTCTATTTTATCGGGCAATTTACCTACTTTTCTGATGTCCGTTCTTTCCATGACAACCACTCTCTCATCTGTTCTGAGCCGATAATCTAGCTGTCCAGTGCCTACATCAACTGCATAAATTTTTTGTGCACCATGCTGCAGTGCATAGTCGCTAAACCCGCCGGTTGAAGATCCAACGTCCAGCACAATTTTGTCTTTAAAGTCTAGTTTTAGCTTACCTGCAACCGACGCCAGCTTCTCCCCGCCACGCGAAACATACTGGGCAGTCGGCTTAATATCAATCTTAGCCTCGGGTGTAACAAAGTAACCGGCTTTATCAATCCGTTTGCCGTCCACGCTAATTAGACCGGCCATAATCATAGCCGCGGCCTTGTTGCGAGTGGCCACTAGCCCCCTGGTTACCAACTCTTGATCAAGCCGGCTTTTCATAATGTTTACTTTACGCGTTCGCGGTAGGCGCCAGTGGTTGTATCAACAGAGATAACATCGCCGGTTTTAACAAAAGCCGGGACTTTGACGGTTATGCCAGTTTCCATAGTAGCGTCTTTGGTAATAGCACTGGAGGTATCGCCTTTTACGGCATCCTCAGCATAAGTAACTTTAAGCGGCACGTTTTTGGGTAGCTCAACAGTTATTGGATGGCCGTCGAAGAATTGTAAGACAATTTCGTCGCCTTCTTTTAGGTAACCTGCCCCGTCGCCAACTAGGTCTGCCGGGACTTCAAACTGTTCAAAGCTATCGCCGTTCATGAAGTGAAAAGTTGTGCCGTCGCTGTAAAGATATTGCACGTTTTGCTTGGTGACATCGGCCAATTCTACCGGTTCGTTGCCTTTGAATGTCTTATCTAGCACTTTGCCGTCTATTAGGCTCTTAATTTTGACGTTCACAATTGAGCCACCGCGGCCCATGACCTTCTGGCCATAGCTGACTACCAGGTACGGAACGCCGTCCAGTTGAAAAATAGTGCCTTTCTTAAGGTCAGTTATGCCAAAAGCCATTGTTTTACTCCTAGTTTGAAGCTACGAATGGTAGCAATGCAATATGCCGTGCACGCTTAATAGCGGTGCTTAGACGCCGTTGCTGGCTCTCTGTTAAGCCGGTCTTCTTGCGGGTTTCAATCTGCCCGTACATGTTTACGTAGCGCTGCAAGGTTTTAAAATCCTTGTAGTCAAAAAATGCTACGTCTGTTCTGTGTTTAAAAATCTTAGCCATTTATTCTCCTTAGAATGGTATATCATCTAAATTAATTGGTTCGTCGCCGATGTCTTCTATAACAACATCGTCTTTCTTATTATTAGGCTTTGGCGCTTCGTCTGAAGCGCTAGGGTCACTACCTTTTTCGTAGTTGCCTGAGACACCGCTTCCACCGCCGCCTTCACGGCTGCCTAAGAATGTTACGTCCTGGGCCACTACTTCTACTTTGCTGCGCTTCTGGCCTTCTTGTTCCCAAGAACGGCTTTGCAAACGGCCGTTTACCAGTACAGGGCGGCCTTTGGTAACATATTGAGCTACACGCTCGCCTAGCGGCCCCCAAGCGACTACATCTACGTAGTCTGTGGCTTCCGTCCATTCGCCGTCGCTGCCTTTGTAGCTGCGGTTTAGCGCCAGGCTAAAGCTGCAAACGCTCTGGCCGCTGGGGATTTGCCTCAGCTCTGGGTCGCGGGTTAAATTACCCATTAAAATTACTTGGTTAAAACTTCGAGCCATAGTGGCATCCTCCTTATAAGAACTAAGTCTTAAGTTTATTAATGTACATATAGCCTACTGCCATAATTTATTGACGTCAACTACTCTTCCTCAGTAGGTTCTTCGTCTTCGCCGCCTCTATCACCGCGTTCAGCTTCTTTCTTGGCTTTGTCAGCCTTAATAGCTTCTGCCTTGGCAATAGCCTTAAGGTCTGGCCGAGTAATCAGAAAGCGGATAACCTCGTCAGTAATGTTGAGGGTATTCTCTACCTTTTGAACGCTTTCGCCGGGCAATTCTACGGTGTAAAACACATAGATGGCCATCTCGTTATTTTTAATTGGGTAGGCCAGTTTGCGCTTGCCCCAATTATCGGCGTTTACTATTTTGCCTTTGTGCTCGGCAATTAGTTTCTCCACTTTGGAGGTGGCTTTTTCCAGATCTATTTCTAGGTCTGGGTGATACAGCACAGCAATCTCGTACTGGTTCATTCGTTCTCCTTCTGTTGGTTAAAGCCCGCACTCACTAGGGGATGCAAGCTGAAGTTAATATAGCCAGATAAGTGTATCTTACTCACCCCTGTTTTGCAACCATGGTGTAAATTAGACGTCTTCTGGGGTTTCTGGTTCGTCGGGCATATCGTCGTAGACATCGCCGCCGCTACTAGTATCGGGTTGGGTTGGTTCTGGCTCGCTGCTGGCGTTAAAGACTTCCTCCGCACTGCTAACTAGCACCTCGCGTGGGCGCGAGCCATCTGCCGGGCCAACAATACCTTGTTCTTCCATGGTTTCAATTAGCCTAGCGGCTTTGCCGTAGCCAATACGCAAACGCCGCTGCAGCAAGCTGGTGCTAGCTTTGCGGGCATCAATAACCACGTTAACGGCTTCTTTAAAGATTGGCTCGTCGGCCGATTCTACTTCAGCCACGACGCCGCCGCGGCCATTTAGCACCACTGGTTGGCTGATGATTTCGTCGTCATACTGTGGTGGCCGTTGTTCGCGGATAAAGTCTGTTACTTTACGAGTTTCTTCATCTGATATTAAAGCGCCTTGGACACGCTTAGGTTTAGGCATGTCAGCCGTTAACAGCAGCATGTCACCCTGGCCCAAGAGCTTTTCGGCGCCAATTTGGTCAATGATAGTCCGCGAGTCAACCTGGCTGGCGGTAGTAAAGGCAATTCTGGCGGGAACGTTAGCTTTAATCAGGCCAGTAATAACGTCCACACTGGGACGCTGGGTAGCCAGCACCAGGTGAATACCGCAGGCGCGGGCCTTTTGCGCCAGCCGGACAATTAGAGACTCAACATCTCGGGCAGCCATCATCATCAGGTCAGCCAACTCATCAATGACGATTACAATATAAGGCATGCCCTCTTCTTTTTTAAGACTGTTGTACTCCTGGATGTTACGCCGGCCAACTTCCGCCATAGTTCTAAGACGCCTTTCCATCTCGGCCACAGCCCATTTAAGGGCACTGATGCACTTCTCTGGCTCGTTAATAACTGGTGTAAGTAAATGTGGAATGTCGTTATAAGGTGTCAGTTCTACCTGTTTGGGGTCAACCAGAATGAGCTTAAGGTCGCTGGGGCTATTGCGGTACAAAAGACTAGTAAGAACTGTGTTAATCATTACCGACTTACCGGAACCGGTCTGACCGGCTACCAGCAAGTGCGGCATTTTAGTTAGGT
>CAZYVW010000013.1:0-17813 GCA_964651645.1 uncultured Candidatus Saccharibacteria bacterium | reverse complement strand
TTCTCGGTGGCCAACTACACCTATGATTATCAATTTGAGCCGCCGCATAATGATTGGCTGAAGCTAGCAGTCACGAGCGTGAATCTTAAACCAAACACTAGCCAAAAAGTGGAATACGAGCTGGACGTGCCCAAAGGTACGGCACCAGGGGGTTTATACTACACGATTTTTGCTAGCACGGTTTTTCAAAACAACAGCGTCAACACCAAAGTCCAAGCCGGTTCTTTATTGTACGTCACTATCAGCGGTACATTTAGCCGCGCCAATAATTTGGAAAGTCCGTCAGTTACACGCTTTGGTGTTGTGAACGGTGTTAATTACAAAATGAATGTTAATGACATTGGCAACATCCACTATTTCATTTATTCATCAGGCCGGTTGAAGGGTTTGCTAGGCAGCCGCCAAGGCCCGGAAGACACCCACATTATTTTGCCCGGTACAATCAGAACTGTCACTGGCAACATTCCAGCACCCATCTGGCCAGGCCTGTATAAAGCCAGTTTTGGCTACCGGGTTGAGGACGGTTCCCAGACTACGCGCAGTACTTACGTCTTATATTTGCCGGTGTGGTCGCTACTGGCGACCCTGGCTATAGTTGTCATAATTCGGCGTAGGCTAATTCAGCGGATGATTAGTTCTTTGAAACAAGGGTATAGACGACGTTGATGGTATAGGTACCGGCGGCTTTGGCATTGTCGGTTAGAGCGCCGTAGGTAACGGTGGTATCATCGCCATTCTTAAACGGGCCATTGGCGTCTTTGATGACTACTGGCGAGGTTGTCATGCCAATAAAGTTGGTGGTTGAACTGGTTGTATTGTAGCCCCAGGTGTTGGTGGCCAGAGTGTTGGGTGACGTATTAGCGCTGGCCGGGATGACTGCGCTGCCGGGGCCGACCATGTTGGTGCTATTTGGGCTCCAGGCGTACAACATGTAACCAACAACATCATTGGAAGTTACAGTAATGGTGTGCGAGCCATGGCCAACGTAAGTCGAACCGCTCAGGCTTAAGTTCATAGTGACATTACCGCCAAGCGAGATGGACAAACTAGTTAGCGAGCCAAACGGCACATCGGCGCCAAACACGCCTTGGCCAAACGGCGAGGCGTGAGCCAGTGCAGGCGACAACAGGGTAGTTAACAAGCTCAGTCCGGCCAGCATTACCCCGAGCCTAGCAAACCGCTTTTTGGTCTTCATACTGCTTAATAGTATAACAGCGCAAACCCGAGTGCCATGTGAGATAATAATAAGGATGATTGCGACACTTAATGGAATAGTTAGCGAAAAACTGGCCGGCTTAGTCATCGTAGAGGTTGGCGAAGTCGGTGGCGTCGGCTACGGCGTGCTAACTACCGCTGAGGATTACGGCCGGTTGAAAGTCCGAGAGCCAGTTAAACTCTATATTCATGAGCATATTCGCGAGAACAGCCACGACCTGTTTGGCTTTATTACGATAGACACCAAAACCCTATTTGAGCAGCTCTTAGAAGTTAACGGGGTCGGGCCTAAAATGGCACTTAACATGTTAAGCATTGGTTCTGGGTCTGATGTTCGAGCGGCGATTGCCGGTGGTGATGTCAAATTTCTGCAAAGCGCCACGGGCGTTGGCAAACGTGTTGCCGAGCGCGTGGTTGTAGAGCTTAAAGACAAAGTTGGTTTGCTTGGCTCAGACGTCAGTGGCTTACTACAGTCCGACGAATCACTGATTAAAGACGAGGCCGTCGAAGCCCTGGTGGCTTTAGGCTATACGCCTCAAGATGCCGCCAAAGCCTTGAGTAGCGTTGACAAAAAATTGACGACCACCGACCGCATTAAACAAGCTCTGAAGGTTAGTAAATAATATGGCCATTGAACGCATCGTCCACACGACGGCAGACGACGACCCAGTAGAAGCTGAGCTGGAAGTTACACTGCGGCCGCAAGATTTTGATAACTACATAGGCCAAGCCCGGCTAAAGCAAAATTTAAAACTAGCCATTGCCGCCGCCAAAAAACGCGGCGAGCCACTAGACCATATTCTGTTGCACGGTCCGCCGGGACTGGGTAAGACAACTATGGCCAGCGTTATTGCCCACGAGATGGGCGCCCAAATTCGCATTACCAGCGGCCCGGCCATTGAGCGCGCCGGCGACCTGGCTAGCCTGCTAACCAACCTAAGCGACGGCGACATATTATTTATTGATGAGATTCACCGCCTGCACCGCAGTGTCGAAGAAGTGCTTTATAGCGCCATGGAAGATTTCAAGCTAGATATTATGCTGGGCAAAGGCCCAAGCGCCCGTTCCCTGCGCCTGGATTTACCCAAGTTTACAATCATTGGCGCAACTACCAGAACTGGTTCCCTGGCGGCACCACTACGTGACCGTTTTGGCATGATCCACCGTCTAGCGTTTTACGAGCCGGATGAGATAGAAAAAATAATTCTGCGCGCCGCTAAAATTTTGAAAGTCAAAATTGATAAGCCGGCCGCCAAGGAACTAGCCAGTCGGGCCCGGCTGACTCCTAGGATTGCTAACCGGCTCTTAAAACGGGTCCGTGACTATGCCGATGTAAACGGCGACGGCATCATTGACACCAAAATCAGCCACAAGGCGTTGACACTACTAGATGTCGATGATCTTGGTTTGGACCCGGGTGACCGTATGCTGCTCAGCGCCATTATTGATAACTACCAAGGCGGTCCAGTTGGCGTAGAAACGCTGGCCGCGCTAACTAGCGAGGAGCGCGGCACAATTGAGGATTTTTACGAACCGTACTTAATGCAAATTGGTCTGTTAGAGCGGACTTCGCGCGGCCGTAAAGCCACACACAAAGCCTATAAGCACCTCGGCAAAGATATGCCTAGTGCTAACACTTCTTTGCTATAATCAGAGCTAATGCCTCAAGTCGAGAACCCCTACCCAGTTGGACGAATGGACGAAGCCGATCCGGACGAGCGTTGTATTGGCCTGGTGCGGAAGCACATCTTTGGCCTGGCACTTATTTATGTAGTCGCCATTCTTGGCCTAGTTATAGCCATTGGCCTAATCTATTTCTTGGTTTCCAGCCTGATTTCTAAGCAGAACCAAACCACCGCCTACGAACTGGTAAGCCTTGGAGCCGCTGGAGCGGCAGCCTTAACGTCGCTTATCCTAGTTGCCATTACTTATATTTACCTCCAGAACAAACTATTAATTACTGACAAGAACTTGACTGAAGTTGCCCAATATTCCCTGTTTGGTCGCCGTACAACTCAACTGGCACTGGCCAATGTAGAAGATGTTACTGCCGACCAGCAAGGTGTGCTAGCCCACATTTTTGGTTTTGGGACGCTTAAGGTAGAAACGGCCGGCGAACACCCCAACTTTAATTTTACCTACTGCCCGCGCCCCACTTATTACGCCAAAGAAATCTTAGAAGCCCGCGAAAAGTTCATCCTTAACCCTCAGCAGTAACGAAAACAGTATTTTATAAAACGAAATTGCCTATTCTGCCATACACATTCTGCTATACTTGGGTGAAGCAACAAGTGGAGGAGTAACCTATGGCAGATAAGACAGCAGACAAGGCCGATAAAACAGATAAAACGACCCAAAGTGAAGGCAAAAATAAAGCTTTAGGCCTAGCGCTTGATTCTATTGAAAAGCAGTTTGGCAAAGGCTCAATTATGAAACTTGGCGATGCTTATAAAGTGCATGTGGAATGCATCCCAACCGGCAGCGTATCGCTAGACCTAGCCCTAGGCGGCGGTATACCAAAAGGCCGGGTGATTGAAATCTACGGCCCAGAATCTTCTGGTAAAACCACGCTTACGCTGCACGCTATCGCAGAAATTCAAAAGATGGGCGGCACGGCGGCCTTTATTGATGCGGAGCACGCCCTCGACCCAGCCTATGCCCAGCGTATTGGTGTGGACACCTCTAACCTACTGCTCAGCCAACCGGACAATGGCGAGCAAGCCCTAGAAATTGTAGAAACCTTGGTACGCTCTAATGCCGTTGATTTAATTGTCGTGGACTCCGTAGCGGCCCTAGTGCCGCGAGCGGAAATTGAAGGCGACATGGGTGACGCCCACATGGGCCTTCAAGCCCGGCTGATGAGCCAGGCGCTGCGCAAGCTAACTGGCGTTATCTCGCGCTCCAAAGCCACGGTTATTTTCATTAACCAAATTCGCATGAAAATTGGCGTGATGTTTGGCAACCCAGAAACAACCACCGGCGGTAATGCCTTAAAGTTCTACGCTAGTGTCCGCATGGACATCCGCCGCATTGCCCAAATTAAACAGGGCGATGAAATCATCGGTAACCGTACACGCGTAAAAGTCGTAAAAAACAAAATCGCGCCGCCATTCCGCCAGGCCGAGTTCGATATTATGTATAACCAAGGCATTTCTAAATCAGGTGATGTGTTAGACCTAGCCGTGGAGAGGGAAATTGTTGAAAAGTCCGGTGCTTGGTTTGCAATTGGTGGTGAAAAAATTGCCCAAGGCCGCGAAGCCGCCAAAAAGTACTTAGAAGGCAATCCTAAAGTTCTAAACGAGCTAGCCAAAAAGGTCACCGAAGCCGCAGCTAAAGAGGAATAAGAAAACCAATGAATGTTTCTAATCATGCGGCTACAGGAGCGGTCATTGCTCTTGTAGTTAAAGAGCCGGCAATTGCTCTGCCGTTAGCGTTTGTTTCTCACTTTTGCCTAGATGCATTACCGCATTTTGGTTATCCAGGAAATGGCGGGTTCAATGGAATGCTAAAGCACAGGCTGACATATTTCATGCTGCCTTTTGAATTTGCGGCATGGATATTTTTAATAGTTTTATTGCACTCGCAACCCTTGACTATAATAGCAGCCGCACTAGTGGCAGTTTCGCCGGATTTGGTATCGCTATATAGATATCTTGTGTATGAAAGAAAGGGGATTGAGCCTCCAGCCCCTGGAAAAATAACAAAACTGCACTGGGATTTAAACTGGGGCGAAAGACCTTGGGGACTTATAGTAGAAGCCAGTTGGTTCATCGGCATAATAATTTTACTAAAAAGGCTGTTATGAAGATCACAGCTATCAAGCAACAGGTCAAGACAGTAGGCCGTTACTCTATTTTTGTTGATGAAAAGTACGGGTTCTCTTTGAGCGAACTGGGCCTTATAAACAGCGGCCTAAAACTCAATCAAGAAATTACAGAACAGCAATTAGTAGAATTGAAGGACACCGCCAAAGCCGATAAGGCGTATAACCAAAGCCTAAATTTACTGAGCCGTCGGCCGCGCAGTCGTTGGGAGCTGGAAGATTACTTAAAGCGCAAAGGTTATGACCCTGCCCTGTCCGAGGACACACTTAACAAGTTAAGTGAACTGGGATATGTTGACGATTCTGCGTTTGCTAAGGCTTGGGTGGCCAACCGCCGACTGCTTAAGACCACTTCCCGCCGCCGCCTCCAACTTGAACTTCGTCAAAAACATGTTCCAGTAGAAATAATAGATAAAGCCCTAACAGAAGACGAGGGCGAGACTGACGAGAAAGAAATTCTTAAAGCCTTAGTAGAGAAAAAGCGTGACCGCTACCCGGACAGAATTAAATTTACACGCTATCTGCTAGGCCAGGGCTTTAACTACGGCGATATAAAAGAAGCACTTAGCGAAAAAGACTAGGTCGCAGGCGCTGTTGCGGGCGACGAGGCCTTAGTTTTTACGCCCTGCAACGGGTCCTGAACAACAATTTGCTTACTAGTAATTTCTACTATTTGGGTTCGGTCAACTACCAGCTCACCGCCGGCAAAGCTTTTTAATAAATTTTGCGACACGTAAATTTTTTGAACGTAGAGGGTGGACATATCTACGGCGTAGTCACTAACTTTGCCTAAACGCTGCTTACTAACACCTACAACCGTCTTGCCTAGTAGCTCAAAGTTAATCTGCAAAACTCCCTGCAAGCGAACCAGCTCAGAGGCTTCTGCCAGAGAATCTAGGTCATCAACCACTATACCTTTTTGAATAATATCGCGGACTTCTTGGACTTGGAGAATTTTCTGCGCTCCGCCGCCAAGTAATTGACAGTACCAGCCCTCAACTTTAAGGTTGTTGGGGTTGATTATTGGCCGGGTGGCAGTAGCTACCGGGCCGCTAGTGCGGATACTCATAACTGGACGGCCGGTTAGCGCTTGGCTTAATTGCAGCATAGTAAAAGTATACCCCAACTATTTGTCATACCGCTTGTGAATATTTCGCTTGAAAATTAAAAACAGCTATGGATAAATAGCCATACCTAAAAAGGTAAATATTTCGCCTATGCAGAAATCGCAACAATCGCTGAAACTGCAGAAATTTTCTCGCCTTGGTGCTTTACTTGCTAGCTTTATAATTTTTTTGCCCGGCCTTGCATTGGCTGACCCGCCCGAGCCGCCTGGCGATACACTACCCCACGACGTTATTATCACGGAACTCCAAACAGAAAACACCGTTGGCAGCGAAGAATTTATTGAACTTTATAATAATACCGACTCGCCGCTGGATTTTAGCGACGCGCCAACTTTGGCCTGGAACATCCAGTATTTTTCATCGACTAAAGTTGAGTCCCCTGGTTTTTCGTGGGACACGACTACGCCGAGAGGCACTTTGAATCTAACCGGACAAATTGCTGCTCGTGGTTATTATATTTTTGCCTCTACGCCCAGTTCTGGGCCGTACAATCCTGGCAGTGTTGTGCCAGATCAAAGCTATGCTGGCTCACATTTGGCTGACGATGGCGGTATCCAACTAGTTAGCGTTAACAGTGCTAGCGGCACAGGCATTACGATCATCCATGACCATGTTGGCTGGCTAAGTAATGGCACACTGCCAGACAGTTTTTATCGCAAGCCGACGGCTCTGGGTAGTTTGCAGCGCTCTTTAGGTGAGGATGGCGGCTACGTGGACAGCAGTAACACGCTTAATAATTTTGTAGGCAGCGCTACAATCAGCCCCGGTGAAGCCTGGCAACCGCCGGCTGATCCGGACCCAACGCCACCACCCGACTCTACTCCGCCAGCTGGCGACCCGGCGTCTGACCCGGACGGCGATCCTGACCCTTCACCAACCGACAGCTCGCCGGCTCTGCCACTGCAGATTAATGAGCTGTTGCCTAACCCAGCAACGCCGCAAACTGATACTAACGATGAATACGTAGAACTTTATAATCCCAACGACGACGGAGTTGACCTAAACGGCTATACGGTCAAGACTGGCACCAATTTGAGTTACAGCTACACAATCCAAGATGGCACGATTGCCGGCCGTGGTTACTTTACGCTAACCAGTGGCAACACCAACTTATCACTGGCCAACAGTGGCGGTCGAGCCCAACTATTAAATCCGGCCGGCGAGATTATAAGTGAGACCACCGCCTATGACACAGCCATTGAAGGTCAGGCCTGGGCTTATGTAAATAACGTCTGGCAGTGGACGACTACACCAACGCCGGGTGCCGAAAATATTTTAACCTTGCCCCCGGCTGACCCTACTGCTAAAAAGACTACGGTTAAGACAGCCTCAAGCAAAACTGCCACCAAAAAGCCGTCAACTGCTAAGACCGCTTCAGCCAAAACAACAGCCGCTAAAAAGTCTACCGGCTCCGGGGCATCAGCCGACACTAGTATTAGTGAAGACCAAACTCCGCCAGCAATCCACCCGCTAGTACTTGCGGCCGGCGGGCTATCAGCGCTAGTATATGCTGGCTATGAGTACCACCAAGACGTTATCAATAAATTCCACCAGTTCCGACGCAACCGAGCAGCTCGGCGAGCGCTTAGGACAGGGCCTTAGGGGTGGCGAAACTATTGAACTTATCAGCGACCTAGGCGGTGGCAAAACCACGCTGGTTCGGGGCATTGTCCGCGGTGCTGGCAGTAGTGATCATGTTTCCAGCCCGACATTCAAAATTAGTAATTTATATACTGCGCCAAAATTTCAAATACAGCATTTTGATTTTTACAGGTTGCAAGAACCTGGCATTGTAACCAACGAAATTGCCGAAACTATTGAAGACCCTAAGGATGTTGCCATTGTTGAGTGGGGCGAAGTAGTAAAAAATGTTCTGCCAGAAAATCGCTTAAAGGTATTTATTAAAACCACCGCAGAAGACAAAAGGGAAGTACAACTTAGCTTTCCAAACGAACTAAGCTATCTAGTAAAAGGCTTGGCGCCATGATTATTCTGACAATTCGTACTGACAAACCACAAGCCGAGATTGGTTTGTTTAATGACACTAAGAAACTTGCCTACGAAGAGTGGCAGGCTCATCGTGAACTATCTAAAACTCTTCATCAAAAATTAAAAGAGCTTTTAAAATCCCAGGGCAAAGACTGGCAAGATATTGAGGCCATCGTGGTCTTCAAAGGTCCGGGCAGTTTTACTGGCCTTAGGATTGGATTGAGTGTTGGCAATGCCTTAGCAAACAGCCTTGGTGTCCCCGTTGTGTCAGAAAGTGGCGAAGATTGGATCCAAAAGGCCATCCAAAGGCTACGAAACAAGGAAAACGAAACCATTGCGCTGCCAGAATACGGCGGCGAAGTCTATACCACCAAACAGAAGAAGTAAATTGACATAAACCTACAAAGATAGTATAACTATTTAATGCCTCAACTTTTAGAAGTCCCAGCAAACCAGATAATTATTCTTGGCGGCGGCATTGAAATTGACGATGATGGAAGAGGTCATTTGCAACAGCCGTCAATTGAAAGAGCCAATAGATTTATTTCGTATTACGATCAACATGCTGAATCGTTCAGCGCATATGATGCGGTGGTGGTGTGTTCGGGCGGCTACCCGGGCCTCACCCATGATGGTGAAGAACCTCCCAAAAATGTCCGCGAGGGCATTCTGGTAGCTGATTATCTTAGAGAGGCCGGAATACCGAACCAACTTTTAGAAGTTGAGTCCGAGTCAACCTCTACACTCACAAATTTTCTAAATACTTTCGCCGAAGGTTACATAGATCCAGAGCTTATAGATTCAGAAAATCCTCTTGGCATAGTCACCCACCCAAACCATATGCGCCGCGCAGCATTTACGGCGGGCAAGTTGGGAGTAGCAAGGGAAGCAATCAAAGCCATTAGTACAAAAGAACAAGACGGTATGTTCAGAGAAGCTCTAACTGACTTAGTGTTTCGCGGTTTGTTCTTGGGTACTAACGATCCAGACAAACTACTAGACCGGGGTCGTATTGCTGAAAAGATTATGAGTATGCAATCAGCTAAAGCCGTTAACTTTATACTTGATTTTGGACTGAGCAAGAAATCAAACGTCACGGGATAGAATAAATATTTATTGACCGTTAGCAGACACAGGGCGTATAGTTTATTTAGGATTTTGAAGTGAGTTTGGTAAAAATCCGATATTTTCTAACTAATAATTTTTGTATTTCAGGTACGGATAACGACTAATGAAGTGATAGTGATGCCGTCTATTCATACCTGTAGCTAAGGAGAAATCATGGAACCTATAACCATTGTACTAGCATTGGCTGGTATTGCTGGTGGCTTTGGCGCCAGCACAGTATTAACAAAAAAGAAGCTTGGCTCTGCCGAGGAACAAGTTGGTAAAGAACTAGCCAAGGCCAAAAAAGAAGCCGACAAACAACTGGCTGAAGCCCGCGAAGAAGCCTCAAAAGTAGCAGAAGACGCTCGTCGTGAAGAGCAAAACCGCCGCAAGGAAGTCAAAGAAATTGAGCAGCGGTTGCTCGGGCGTGAGGAAACGCTAGACAAGAAACTAGACGATCTGGACAAGCGCAGTGAAAAACTACGGGCCGGAGAAGACGAAGTAGAAGCGCTTAAAAACGAAATTCGTGATATTCGCGGCAAGCAACAAGAAAAGCTGGAAAAAATTGCCAAGCTGACTAAGGCCGACGCCGCCGACAAATTAATGCAAATGACCGAACGCGATATTAAAAATGACCTGCTTGGTTTGATTAACAAACTGCAAAACGAAGCCAAAGAAACGGCAGAAGAAAAAGCTGGCGTAGTTATTACCCAGGCTATGGAACGTATGGCCAGTGAAGTTACCGCTGAGCGCACCATTACAGCTATCAAGCTAGAAGACGAAGAAATGAAAGGCCGGATTATCGGCAAAGAAGGTCGCAACATCCAGGCCTTGCAGCGTGCCACTGGCGTAGATATTTTGGTAGATGACACACCAGGTTATGTGGTGCTATCTAGCTTTGACCCAGTGCGGCGCGAGGTTGCTCGCCAAGCTATGGAAATGCTGCTTAAAGACGGCCGGGTACACCCAGGCCGAATTGAGGAAGTTGTAGAGAAGGCTCAGAATAACGTCCAAAAAGATGTCATGCACGCCGGCGAAGACGCCGCGCGCGAGGTTGGCATCATTGGCATACCTAAGGAAGTACTGCAATTACTTGGTGAGTTAAAGTACCGTACGAGCTATGGCCAGAATGTTTTGAAGCACAGCACCGAAATGGCGCACATTGCCGGCATGATTGCCGAGGAACTAGGCGCAAATGTTAAGACCGCCAAGTACGCGGCTCTTGTACATGACTTAGGTAAGGCACTGACACACAAAATGGAAGGCAAGCACCACCACATTTCTGGTGAGATGCTGCGCAAGTATGGTGCGCCGGAAGAGGTTGCCTTGGCTGCAGAACAGCACCACGACGACGTGGAAGCCACCACAACTGAAGCCATGATTGTCCGCGTTGTAGATGCTATTAGCGCCTCCCGACCTGGTGCTCGCAACATTAGCGCCGAGAATTTCTCTGAACGCATGAAAGATTTGGAAAACGTAGCCCTAGGCTTTGACGGAATTGACAAGGCCTACGCCATCAGCGCCGGACGTGAAGTCCGCGTGTTTGTAAAACCTCAAGCTATTGATGACCTAAACGCCATCAAGCTTGCGCGCGATATTGCCAACAAAATTGAAGCCAGCATGCAGTACCCAGGAACTATCAAAGTGAACGTCATCCGCGAAACCCGCGCTATAGAGTTTGCTAAGTAGCAACAAGCCAGCTGACTGAAATAATGTATTCCAAAAAGGCAAAGACGCCCCCACTTAATAGTCAAACAAAATTGCTTTGCTTTGATTTAGAAACTAATGGTTTGCACGGCGAGGCTTTTGCGATTGGTGCAGTTGTGATTGATGCGGCTGGGAGTGTCCTCGATGAATTCACCGGCAGGTCTAAAATAGTTGGCCAGGTTGATGAGTGGGTTCAAGCAAATGTCTTGCCAGCAATTAAGGATATGCCAATAAACTATGGAACGTACGAAGACCTTCGCGAGTCCTTCTGGGTGTGGTACCTAAAAGCTGAGCAAGAATCTGACTACGTACTAGTTAGTAATGGCTACCCGGTTGAGTACAGGTTTTTGTTAAAGTGTCAGGAAGAAAATTTGGAAGAAAGGTATTGGCAGCACCCATTTCCGCTGCTTGATCTGAGCTCTTTGCTAATCATGGTTGGCGAAGAACCGTCAAGCAAGAGTGAGCTACTGGCAGAGATCGTAAAAGAAGGTGGTTACTTGCGGCATAATCCCTTAGATGATTCCAAAATCACCGCGCTTGCTGCATTTGCGGCATTCAAAAAAGCCGGCCGAATAAATTGAGCAATCTCAAAAATTTTTTAATAACCAGTCAATATTCCCATTTGCACCCATGCGCCAGAGCATAGTTTGTGCTGGGTCTAACTCCGCAATTCGTGGAGTGCTACAAAAACCAGCTACAACTTTAAAATCGTAGGGGCTTACCACATCTCCGAACAGTATTAGCGTATCTTCATCTGGTCTAACAACAATACCATCAGTGCTGGAGGGCATGTATGTTTTGCCGGTTTGATCATAGTGTGAAGCAAGTGGAACCACTTCAATTTCTCCAGTGCGGGCTAGAAGCTTTACGATACCACCAGCTCCATCTTTATGGGCCTCAAAACCTAATGCAATATGAAAATTAACAAGACAAATAGGGGTCATAGCATTAGGCGAACCAATCGTTAGGTCGTTAAGTTTGTCTTGAACCTCAATTATGGCCGATTCACTATCTACATCAGGATCGTTGGGTATTAGCAATTCACTTTTCGGTATAAAAACAACGGGTTCAAAGCCAAGCATTCAATAATTTAAACAGCTATTATCCTAAAATAAAAATGCTTAAACTTACTAGATCTCTTTCTTGCCAGAGAAGCCGAACCCAGCTATTACTACACTGACGAGCATGTTTATCATGACTATGCTGATAATCGGCAGATTTTGGTTAACGGCCATAAGAACGGCACTGCCCAGCCAAATGGTGGCGATTACTCCGGCGGTATAAGGATATTTAATAAATAGAATTAGTTCTTTAAGCATTGGTTGGTTCTTTCTCGGCTTCAACCGGTTTAGTTTGGGTTGGACTAGGTTTACGCCGTTTGCCTTCACCTAGTTTAATACGTTTAGTCAATTCACGGAACAACGTCGGGTCGCGTTCGGCGACGCGCTCTAGCCATCCGCTAACCGTTTCCAGGGCATCTGATATGTTGGTCGTGTCCTCGCCTTGATGTAAAACTTCAGCATTATTAGTCCGGACTTCCTCTACAACTGCGGCAAAGACCCGCGGCATTACTACATTGCGCCGCCCCAGCGTTTCTACAAGCGTCATGTAAGTCTGTGCCGCCCTTAATATTTCCGAGGCTTCCAATTTAACAATTAGCCCAAAGCGATTCTCTTTATTAACTACACGATTAATAATCTGCATTATCTTGCCATTTTCAAGAAGTGAAGTTATGTCGTCTGAACCAGTCACGTCATTAAACGTTTCCTGGGCGACTTTGCCAACTTCCTTAGTAAAGTTTTCCTTGGATTGCTCGGGCGTTTTATTAAACGTGCTCAGACGCTTTAAGGATTTGTATAAATCGCTAACAAAAAACCGGATGAATTGCTCAAACAAATTGCCAATGCTCTGGCCGCCGGTATAGAGCTTGTTCCATTCCTCGATGATGCCAAAAAAGGCGGCTTTATTTGTTGGAGTATGGGCGGCGATGCCAAAATCTATCAAACCAACCTTGTTGCCATCCAGCAACCGGACGTTGCCAGGGTGCGGGTCGCCCTGAATGCGCGGCAGGGTGAAGACGCCGTTTAATGACTCAAAACCAAGCGTGAACAATTGCTCGTCTAGGTCCGAACCAATAGTGTCCTTAACATATTGTTTGACCTCCACACCTTGCTCCTGCAGTTTAATAAGCTGTGCGGCCGAGATACCGCCAATGTATTCCTGGACGATGATATTTTTGGTGCAAAGATTAACAAAAGTCTCCGGGATTATAAAAGTTGGATGTTCTTTATAAGTTTCATAAAGCTCACGGGCAAATTGTGCCTCGGCGGGGTAGTCGGTTTCCTTCAGGGTTGCGTCGGTGAATTCTTTCATGGCGGCATCAATATTGATGGCCATGTTTTTATTAAACCGGGCGGCTTGCTTGTAAAAATGGCCAATCAGCTTTAAGTCGTACTTCAACAGCTCATGAATCATCGGCCGTAGAACCTTAATAACAATTGGCTTACCACTTACATGCTGGCCGTAATAAACCTGGCCAAAACTACCGGCCGCAAACGGCTGGGGCTGAATAAGACTAATTTCTTTTAGTTTTTCTGGTGATAATTCGCGGCGCAAAATTGCCACAACGTCTAGTGGCTCGCTGTCTAGGTTTTCAAAAATTTTCATACGGTCGGGGTTCCGCCAATCTCGCATCAGGCTACTTTGGAGCATTACGCCCTGCAAGAATTTAATATAGACACCACCCAAGGCAACAAATTCCTCGCAAATCATATTGTTCATCTCACGGTCTTGGCCTTTGCGGTGTAAACGGTAAGCGCGAGTAGCCAGTTTGGCAAGTTGGGCTGTGCGATGCCGCTTGATGGCGGCAATTGAGGACTGGCTCATAAGAGGATTCCTATTTTTTGGCAAATCCAATTAAGAAAAGGATAACTGTCGAGGCAATGGCGCTTAAGTAAAGCTGAAAAATTTCATGTTGGTTATGGCGAGTTAGGGCCATAAGAATAATGGCAAGCCAGATGAGTAGAATTGTAAAGAAAATAGAGGCGTACTTCATCGTGCATAATTATATAATATTTACTCATTGAATGCTATGGACCCAACTAGAAATTAACAGAGAAGTCAGCTATAATCACCCCAATCGGGGTGTGGCGCAGTTGGTAGCGCGCGGCGTTTGGGACGCTGAGGTCGAAGGTTCGAGTCCTTTCACCCCGACCAAAATAAATAGGTCGCTTCAGTGGCCTTTTTATTTTGGTTTGGCAATAAGATGCGAGAACCGTACGGCGTAGCCGAGGTTCGGTCATCCAGCTCGCTCGCAGAAGCTTGCTTCGAGAACGAGTGCAGATGTGCGTTGTCCTTTCACCCCGACCATAACCAATTCCCTCCAAGGTAGTTATAATGAACAGCATGGTTGCCTTTATTGTTATATGTACTTTGCTGCTTGGCTCGACATATTTAGTAGAGCAATTGGCCCAGGAAAAGAAACTTAGTGTTGAAACCTCCAGGAAGATACCACACGTTTTAAGTGGCATTGCGGTTGCAATTTTGCCGTTTTTTATTGGCCTTAGGCTAATTCCGGTAGTCGGAGCTATAGATATTGGAGTGTTATGGCTGCTGAGAAAATTTGATATATTCTCTGCCGTACGGCATGTGGAGCGTAAAACTTACGGAGAGTTCTTTTTTGCCATTGGTGCAATTATTACCAGTTTTATCACAGACTCTAACTGGATATTTGCGGCCGCAATTTTCTACTTAGGTTTTGCTGACGCTGCCGCGGCCATTATTGGTCAGAGATTTGGCAAACATCAATATAAAATATTTGGTCAGAAAAAGTCACTAGAAGGCAGTGCGGCGTTTTTTGTTGTAGCAACCGTAATTACGGGCTGGGCAGTTTTTATTATGCCAATAGATTTGGACATTACCATTCCAGCGTTACTATTGCTGCCGCTAGCAACAACCATCGTTGAAGGCTGCATGCCATATGGCCTGGATAATCTATTTTTGCCCATCATTGTAGCCGGCGTGCTAAGCCGCCTGTAAGAAAATATAGGGAAGATGATATAATTACCTCTGTTTTAGCGGGATTCGTATAGCGGTTAATATAAAAGTTTTCCAAACTTTGGACACCGGTTCGACTCCGGTATCCCGCACCATGATTGATTGGTTGCCTACTGGGCAGACAATCAATCATAATGGATCCGGTGGCGAACAATAAGTTCGACAGCAAGGAGCGCGCACAGGAATGCATTCCGAGCACGCGACGCAGATGTATGCGCGAAGGCGCTATACTCCGGTATCCCGCACCACGTCGTAGTTCGCTTCAACCTTGCAGCCAGTTTGGCAATCAAGTGGCCAAACAGCCCGCAAGGTTTTGCACGACTACTCCTTTTCCGTTTTGCGAATCCTCTCGCAAAACGGTGTAAGCTCAAAGTGCGCCCCAGTAGCTCAGCTGGATAGAGCAGGACGGTTCTAACGTCAAGGTCGGGGGTTCGAGTCCCTCCTGGGGTACCACATCTGTTATAATCTATCAGTTATTTGGTGCCTGTAGCTCAGTTGGTTAGAGCGTCTGTTTGTGGAACAGAAGGTCGTGAGTTCAAGCCTCATCAGGCACCCCAAGAAAAATCGACGAAAGGTCGATTTTTTATTTAATTAGCCCTTTTCCACCAAACCATAAGCGTTTTACTTATCCACACATGTATTTGCAATTTCAGCAATCAAGTACTACGCTGAGCTTACAACAACAATAAGTGGAGGGTAATACCACATGAACGTACAACTTAAATCACCAAGGGAGATGGCTCGGGCGAGCGTAGAATGGTTCGTCATAGTCGTAGTCGTAGCGTTAGCGCTGCGCTTTGTCTTCCGTCTCCTAGGAGCGGATGGCTCAGGCAACGGTTTCACATCATGGCTATATGACAACACGGCCGTGCTGCTAACACCGTTCCGCGGCATCTTCCCAGAGGTTGCTGTAAGAAGCAAGTACGTCGTAGAGTTCACGACCCTGTTTGCCACCGTGGCTTACATGGTTGTCGGCAACGTCACAATGGGCGTTGTGGACCGCTGGTCACCAAAGAAGTAGTTTGGTTTAGGCTCCGGCACAAAGTTTCCAAAGAGGGTGGGCTCTTGGAGGCTTTTTTATTAGGGCTTCGCCTCATAAGACAAACCTACGGTTTTTTCTTAAGACTAAGAACTTTCTGCAGAGTGTCCTGTAGCGTAAGCGGCTGCATGATTAATTTGCTGCTGAAGTATCAAGCGGAGTATCTGAGGAGCGGAAATTAACAACTTGCCAAGTAGAATCTTTCTGTAAAACAACCCGGATGTACTTCTTACCATCGCTTGTATCAATAGTGTAAATAATTATGGCTTGTTCTTTAGAGCCTGTATTTTTACCAACCTTCTTCTCAGTAGCCTTGGCTTTGCCTTGCAGCACTGGTGAAACATCATCAATGGTGGTAGCAAGGTCCTCTTCAGACGAGGTGTCTTTAAACGCTTGAGACACCAAGCTATAAGCATCGGACGAGTTCTTGGACTGGATGTCCGCAACAAGACGGTCGCTTACTTTAACCGCGTCTTTAGTTGCCGCGCCAACGATAAAGAAGACCACAACAAAGAAAATAACAAAGGCAGCTACTGCTGCTAAAACAACTTTTAGCCATTTTGGCAGATTTTTCATTTTAGTCTCGGCGGCCGGAGCGCCCATATTTTGTGATGCATCTTTTGGTGCTTCTGGTTGAGTAACGGGCTGTGGCGTAGTCGCTGGCGCAGTATCCTGAGGAGGTGTTGGTTGAGGTTCCATTTTTGTTACAACTTTCTGTTAATTGTTTAAGTTTATTTTATCACTACGGTTCTAACAACTAAAGTTCGTGCAAAACGGTGATTTTAGCACCAAGGCTATTAAGGCGCAGGGCTAAATCTTCGTAACCGCGGTTAATGGTATAAACATTTCTAAGCATGGAGGTGCCGGGCGCGGCCAGCATGCCAATCAGCAGCATCACTGCCGGGCGGATGCCGCTAGGGCAAATCATGTCGGCGGCTTTCCAGCGAGTTGGCCCGTTAATGTATACCCGGTGTGTATCAGCCAGCTCCAAGTCCACGCCAATTTTCTTTATCTCGGTATACATTAGCGCTCGGTCTTCGTAAACCCAGTCGTGAATAAGCGTCCGGCCCTTAGCAACGGCGGCAATTGGTACAAAGTAGGGCAGGTGGTCAATGTTAAGCCCAGGGAAAATGTTAGGGTGAATTTTATCTTTTGGTGCGATCAGCTCACCGCCGTGTTTTTTAATCTTTAGGTCAGTTAAATCTGTCTTGCCGTTATCGGCTTTGTACCACTCGCTGGTCGTAAACTTTAGGCCCATTTTTTCTAACTTCAAAAGCTCTAATTCCAAAAATTCAATTGGCGCGCGCCGTATTGTAATGGCCGAGTCGGTTGTAACGGCAGCGGCAATAAAAGTCATAGCCTCCACTGGGTCCTCGCCTGGACTGTAACTAACATTTTTCTTGATATGCTCCACGCCAGTCACGCGCAATGTACTGGTGCCGATGCCTTCAATCTTGACGCCCAGTTTTTGTAAGAAAAAGCAGATATCTTGAACCATATAGTTGGCACTGGCCATTTTTATAACAGTCTCGCCAGGCGTGCGGGCGGCGGCCATTAGAGCGTTCTCGGTGGTGGTGTCGCCGGATTCATACAGCACTACGTTACGTTTGGGCAAGTGCTTATTGACTGTAACGTGGTAATGTCCGGACTTGGTAAAAACAACACGCCGCACGAGTACAGGGCGGACAGGTTCCGGAAAGACGTTCGGCCGGCCAGCCGCCAGAGCAAGGAATCGGAACCGGATTAACGA
>CAZYVW010000012.1:0-17904 GCA_964651645.1 uncultured Candidatus Saccharibacteria bacterium | reverse complement strand
ACCCTGCACGCCGCCCTCATGAATAACGGCAATGTCGGTTGTGCCACCGCCAACGTCCATTAATACGGCGCTCATGCTAGCGTTGGGGTCGTTGCCAATCATAGAGCGGGCCACGGCAAACGGCTCAGCGGCCACGGCTAGCAGGTCGAGGTCTAGCTCCTGAGCGGTGCGTTCCAGCGCGCCAATATGAATCATTGGCGCAAAGGCCGTATATAGCTGCACTACGACTTCCTTGCCCTGGAAACCAACCGGGTTGGTGACTTTATAACCATCAATCTCAATGCCAACTAGCGCGCTGTTAACCAGGCGAATTTCTACATCCTTGCCGCCCATTTCCCACTGTAGCTGCTGTTTGGCTTTGGCTTCCGCCCTTTCCTGGACAAGCTTAATAATCCGTTCCAGTTCGGGGATGTCCAGTGGTTTGTTGGCAGTTTTGCGGGAACAGCGCACCGTGGTGGTTGTGCCCTTAACCAGCTCGCCGGCAATGCCAATCACGGCACCGCGGGCACTGACGCCGGCTTGTTTTTCTGCTTGGTTCAGTGCTTCGTCACAGTTGGCCACTACGCTAGCAATATCAGCAATCGCTCCGGCTTGCATGTCCGACAACTCCTGGTGAGCCCGGCCAACCCCAACAACTTCAATGTCGCCGTTGCTCTTAACCCGGCCAACTAGGGCTTTGACGTACTCAGTACCAATATCCAAAGCCACAAGGTGGCCTGGCTCGCTGCTTCCGGTTTTTGTTTTTATCTGCAGAGAGTCTGCTAACTTTTTTATTTTACCAAGCATAATCTGTTTGATTATAGCATGTCTACGGAGTTAAATTGGTGTGCTTACTTATTTTTTATAGCTCTTATGGCTAATATTCCAGCGCCAACCATGGCAAAACCAACAGCTGCAGTTTCCGCAACTTCGCCAGGGCCAGTAAAGGGTATCTGGCCAGTTGGCGCGTGCTCGCCAGTATTGCCGGGTGCTGAGATAACAGATGATTCAGGCGTGTTTGCAGTTGTTTCGGGACCGCCCTCCGCAGGCCGGCCGACAAAAGTTGAGCCCGTGACTTCGGATATGGTTGTGCTGGTCGTGGTTCGCAAGCCTAGCCGTGTTGTGCTAGTAGTAGGCCTATCCACGCCCCCATTGGTTGTGGTCGTGTCACAAACACCGTCAGGGTACGGTTTGCAACGAGTCGTGGTAGTATTCGCTGGAGTTCGATTTGGCGAGGCATTAGCAGCTACCGAAAAACCGAAAGCAGCTGCGGTTATTAGGGCGCTAGCCGCTATTACTCTTCGAGCATGTCTTTTAGAAAGTTCAATAAGGCCAGTGCTACGTTCTGTCATAGGCTTTTCCTGCTTAATAACAGAAACTATATTGATGGCAGTCTTGTCAGACAGCCAGAAACCTAACAAACTTTTAAAAGTTTAGCTTTCTTCACCCGGACTATCTTGAACTACCCCTAGATGTTCTCTACCGACAGTTTTTATATTCGTATTCTGCGCCAATTTCAGATTATCCCAGTATTCTTCCAGTTCATAATGCTGAAAAAGATCTTCATGAGATAGAGGATGCAGATGTTCTAGATCGGCTGCAATGTGAGGTGTTCGGTATCTAGGTGGCAGAGGATTCTCGGCTAGATCTAATCCGCAAACCCATTCAAGTCCCACAAGATACCTTAAACCAGATGCCTGGCCAACAGCTTGAGTGCCTACTATCCTGTACATACCTTTGGGACCATATAGCTGGGCAGATTTATAATCCCTGTCGTCGCCGCGTGCAAGCCAATAATCTCCGGGTAGTTCGGCTTTTCTAAATATTCTCCCTACGTCAAAAATGTGAGCTGTCATTCCAACCCAACTATTTCTTGGAACCGCTGGAAATAAATAGTCACTTGGCAGTTGTTCTTCTAGTTCTTCGCCAAGTTTTATAAGTGCAATAGTCCTAAGTACAGAGTCCTTTGGAAGTTCATGATTGCGAAGCTTCTCTAGGATATCTGCAATCTTTTCTGCTTTTTGCCGATTCTCGGCGGCAATGGCATCTTCAGCATCGGCTTCAGCTTTTTTCTGCCACTGAGAAGGTAACTCACCACCCTCATTAGCTTTTTTTGCCATAATCTTATTTTAGTATAGCCTTAATCCGTCTAATTCCAGCGCTTGAGGCTTCTTCTTTTACGATTTTGAAGCGTTTGTTGTCTTCTTTAAGTTGGGCGGTATGGTCTACGTGAGGGCCGCCGCAGATTTCAAAGCTGAAGGGTTTGTCTGCACCGTCGGCTATCATTTTATAAACTTTTACGGTGTCCCCGTAACGGTCGCCAAACTGCCCCAGCGCGCCCATCTCTTCCCTGGCGACTTTGGTGGGGTATTCGGCCCATGTGACTTTAAGGTCCTTTTCAATTTGCGCATTTACAATTTCTTCAACTTTTTTAATTTCCTCCGGGGTAACTTTTTGCGGATGGCTAAAGTCAAACCGCAAGCGCTCTTCCGTAATATTACTGCCGTTTTGGACAACGTGGTCACCCAAAACCTCGCGCAGGGCTTGATACATCAGGTGTGTGGCTGTGTGGTATTTCTTGTGCTGCTCAGTCTGGCCCCCAAGCCCACCTTTGAATGTGCCCTTGCTGGCAGTTTGGGAACGTTCTCGCTGCTCTGCCATTTTGGTGTCGAATTGTTTCTGCCAATCATCGGCAACTTTGACGCCTTGCATAGCAGCTTCCTCCACACTTAGTTCAACCGGGAAACCGTAGGTGTCATAAAGTGTAAAGATATGCTCGCCGGTCAGGCCGTTTGCACCCATTTTTTGCAGTTCTTTAACGCCTTTTCTAAGCGTCTGGCGGAAGATTTTTTCCTCTCGGGCTAGAACGTCAATGACCTTTTGGCGATTGGTTTTAACTTCCGGGTAGTCATTTTCATACAAGTCAGCAATGACTGGTACGACTTGTTCTAAGAAATTCTGTTCAATACCGAGCTCGAAGGCAAAGCGGATAGCCCGGCGCAATAGCCGACGCATCACATAGCCTTGCTCTTTGTTGCTTGGCACTACCCCATCAACAGCCAAAAAAGTAGCCACTCGCAAATGGTCAGCAATCACGCGCATAGCGTTCGTGTGGCTGTCATAAGTCTTGCTGGATAGCTTTTCTAGTTCTTCAATAATTGGCCACATTACGCTTATCTTAAAGACGTCTGGGCAGTCCAGTGCCGCCGCCGAGATTCTCTCCAGGCCACCACCAAAGTCAACGTTTTGTTTAGGCAATTTTTCAAAACCTTTATCAGTTTTGAGGTATTCCATGAAGACCGAGTTGCCAACTTCCATGTAGCGCCCACAGTCACAATTGGGGTGGCAGTGCTGGCCAAATTCCGGGTTGTGCTCAACCATTTCAAATTCGTAAAAGACTTCGCTGTCAGGCCCGCCGGGTTCGCCGGGAGGCATGTCATCAATTTTGCCGTTGCGGCACCACCAGTTTGGCTTGCCTGCATAAAAGAAGATTCGCTCACCGGGTTGCATGCCACGCTTGGCAGCTTCGTCCTCAGTTCCTAGATCAGCTGCTTTAGCCTCGATGCCTCTGTTTTTAAAAAGTTTGGCCCAAATCTCAGCGCTGGTTGTGTCTTTAGGGATACTGTTGGCATCGTCGCCCATAAAGCAGGTCACGAACAGTTTATTCGGATCAAGGCCGACTACTTCAGTCAAAAACTCAAAGAACCAAGGTAGCTGTTCTTGTTTAAAATAATCACCCAAACTCCAGTTGCCGAGCATCTCAAAAAAAGTGGTGTGGCGGTTGTCACCTATCTCTTCAATGTCTTGTGCACGGAAACAGGTTTGTGAGTTAGTCAACCGAACACCGTCAGAGTGAGTCTCACCCAACAAATAGGGAATAAGCGGCTGCATGCCGGAGCCGGTAAACAAGGTGGTAGGGTCGTTTAGCGGCACTAAAAGAGCCCGCGGAATAATTTTATGCTTCCGCTGTTTAAAAAAATCCAAATAAGCCTGGCGAATTTGCTGGGCGTTCATCTGTTAGAGTATAGCAGGTTATTGACAGCAATGGGGAAACTTGTTATAGTACAATCTTTCCTTTTGTCAAAAAGGTGGAAACTATGCCAGAAAAATTTAATCCAAATCTTCTTGATTGTGAATTAGCCCTTAGAATTGTAGCTAAGGATACTGCTGCAAACGCAAACTATGATATGCGTACTAAGCTGCAATCTGCCGAGAATGTTAATGATAGCTTAAATAGTCTTGTTGAGTGTGGAATGCGCCAGTTTATTGATAAAGATGGTGCTTCAGTCCCCAGGTGTATATGGGAAGATTCCTGCAAGCAGCTTTTTCAAGAAAGCGTAACAGTGGTTGCTGTATCATGATTGAATTTGAACCAACCCCAGGAGTCGGCTTTTATGGTTTGGACGCTTTGGCTGACCTAGCCTTATTAGAGACCATTGAAAAAGCTCCTGAAGTACTAGAACAAAACCGCCTAGAGTTAGCTGAAGCTGCTGGCGAAACTCTTGCCGATTAATTTCTAGGCTACGATTCCGCCGCCTACTACCCTATCGTCTTCGTAAATAACCGCTGATTGACCAGCTGTTAGGGCTCGGACTTCGTCTTTAAATTCAATCTGCCAGGTTTTATTGTCTAGTTTTTTTAAGTCATCAACTTTTATTAATGGCGCGCGGTAGCGCGTGCGGACATGTAGTCCTTTAGCCGTCTTAGGTTCATCATTTATCCAATGCACTTCAGCTAGTTTTGCGCTCTTATGCCACAGGCTTGAATCACTTAGATCAGTAGTAACGTAAACTTCGTTTTTCTTCATGTTTTTACCCGTTACGTAATACGGCATCCCGCCGCCAACATCCAAGCCGTGGCGTTGGCCAATAGTATAAAAAATCGCTCCGTCGTGCTGGCCAATAGTTTTGCCTGTATCGTCCAGGATTTTGCCGGCTTTTTGGGGACCTAGCTCATTTTCCAAGAACTCACGAATGCCAACTTTGCCCACAAAACAAATACCCTGGCTGTCTTTTTTATCTGCCGTGCTGAGGCCTAACTTTTTGGCCAAAGCTCGGACTTCCACTTTGGTTTTAAACTCACCAATTGGCATCAGGCTTTTGTTTAGCGCCTCGTCTGTAACCCGATACAAAAAATACGACTGGTCTTTGTCTTTATTAGCTGCCACAAATAGCTGGCCGTCTTTAATTTTGCTGTAGTGACCTGTTGCAATTAGATCCGCACCGTCAGCTAATGATGTTTCTAGAAATAACTTAAACTTAATTTCTTGGTTGCACATAATATCCGGGTTGGGCGTCCGGCCGGCTTTGTATTCCGCCACCATGTAGTCCACGACTTTTTGGCGGTATTGTTTTTCAAAATCAAAAGTTTTAAACGGAATGCCAAGCTGAGTGGCGACTCGTTTAGCGTCTTGGTAATCTTCCTTCCAGGGGCAAGCAAATCCTGGCAGATCTTTGGTCCAGTTCTTCATATAGACGCCCACGACTTTATAGCCTTGCTCTTTTAGCAAAGCTGCAGTCACGGAGCTATCTACCCCGCCGCTCATTCCAACATATACAGTTTTCATAACCTACCTAGCCTAGCACACTTACCCCTGTTGACAATATATATTCTAAGTGTATGATGAAATCTAAATGACAAATGTGCAACCTGATATTCCTATTGAGTTTCCTGATGCTCCTGCTGAGGCTGAACAAAGAGCTAAGCTGAGTACCATTAAAACTGCAGTATGGGCAGGGGGACTTCTTGTAGTTGCCGCTGCAGGCGCTTTTGCGGGTTGGCTAGGAAGAGGTGTGGCCGACCGAGCCGAAGAAAACCTGACAATTAGGGAAAAACTAGTCGGCATCGCACTTGCTCAAGATGAATACCAGACACGAGATTTAGATATAGACGCAACTAAAGATGGCAGTATATACGTCACAGGTCACGAAATGTTGTATAAAGAGGGGGAACCAGACAAAGGGTGCGATATTAGATTTTTGGCTGAGGTTAACACCCAGGAAATTGACGGCAGAGAAATAGTTACTAACATACAGCTGCTTCGCACTGTTAGAGACCAAGACGGCAAGCTAGTTGACCGTGTCCACGTTAGAGATGGTCGTGATATGAGCGAAAAATTGTATGATCTGTGCAATATGCAGGAACAAGGCCTGAATGTTGGTCCAGGTTTTTAAATAGATTTGGCTAGAGCCTCTGTAGCTAGTTTTATATCTTCCTCCTTTGTGCCGCGACCCATAGTAAAGCGCAGTGAGGAGCGAGCGGCCGACTCAGACAAGCCGATGGCTTTTAAAACGTGCGAAGCTTCGGTATTGCTGGCACTGCAGGCCGAGCCGGCGGCACACATAATGCCTTGCTCGTCTAAAAGTGTGATTAGCCGCTCGTTGTCAGCCCCCGGAATAGTTATGTGAATATTATTTGGCAAGCGGTGCTTGAGTGAGCCGTTAATGACGGCCGCAGGAATCTTCTCGGCCAAAATCTTAATAAATAACTGCTGGAGTCTTTGCAGGCGCTCAGTCTCTGATTTGCGCATTCTTTGGGCCAGCTCCAGCGCCACGGAAAAACCAACGCTACCGGCCACGTTTTCGGTGCCGCTACGCAAACCACGCTCTTGGCCGCCACCCTGGATTAAAGGCAGCAAGCGCACTTTAGAACTTACAAACAAAGCACCAGTTTGCTTGGGCCCGTAAATCTTGCCGCCGTTTAAGGTCATAAGGTCAACACCCAAGCGGCTAACATGCAGGTCCAGGTAGTTACCAGCCTGTGAAGCATCTGTATGGAAATATAACGGTAGTTTGTTGCCGGTTTGGCGACGGGTCTTTTTGATTTCTTCCAAAACAGCCGCGATTTTTTTGAGTGGCTGGACTGTGCCAATCTCATTATTCGCCTGCATTATGCTAACTAGCACTGTTTTATCATCAACTGCCCTACGCACGGCCTCAGGGTCAATCCGACCGTCTTTTTGGACCGGAATTTTCTTGGTTTTGTATTGGTCTGAAGGTTCTAAAATGGCCTCGTGCTCAATCATGGGCACGGCTAGGTTGGCGCCTGGAAATTGGCGCATCACGCCGTGGATGGCCAAGTTGTTAGCCTCGGTGCCGCCAGCCGTAAAAATAATCTCGCTAGGTTTCGCCCCCAACATTGCCGCTACTTTTGCCCTAGCAAACTGCAAATCTTTGGCAATTTCTCGGGACATGTTGTAGCTGGCCGAAGGGTTATAAAATTTGTCAGAAAAATACGGCAACATAGCCTTGACCACTCCTCTGTCTACTGGAGTAGCTGCAGCGTAATCTAGATACACTTTTTTCATAGCCTGTTAATTATACGGGAAAAGACGCCTGGCCTAAGCCGCGGCGTAGATTTCAGACTGAACACGTTGGCTGTAAAGCTTCACTGCGGATTTAAAGCGACGACCCTCAGCCAAAGACAAGTTGCGGTAGGCTTGGCCATTTTGCGACTTAATAACGCCGCCTGGGCGAATCTCATAACGAGTTGTCAGTACTTGGCGCTGGCCTTCGTGCATCCATTCTTCGTGCCAAATCCAAGTAAAGGGGTCCAAGCAAAAGAATTCACGGCGGTGGCCGGCCGGTATAGCGCCAAATAGTTCACCACCAATTTTGGCCTCGCGGCGGATTAGCGCCCGACGCAACTCACCACGGCGATCACTATGGCTCTGGGCCGCGTAAGCTTCTAGAAATTTCCTAATCATGCTGCCTGCTCCAATTCAATATCCAGCATTCTGCGCTGAACATTCTGACGTGCAGCTTCAATATCTATGGCGCCTTCTTCAGCAGGACGAACTGGTTCTACTATTACATCAGGCATGGCATCAGGCATAGTTTCCTCGACTGCAACAGCCTCTGCTTCGTCTGGGTAAGTGTTTTCTAGCATAGGACCAGTTACCTGATCAACGATGGAAAAGCTATTTTTGCGCTCAAAATAAGGGTCAACACCAGCAACTTCTGGAGTATTACCTCCAAAACCAATGGAACTGACTAAATCTGAAAATTGCTTCATTGCTTTTCCTTATTTAATGCCAAATAACTCTGTGGAGTTAACGTTTGTGGCGTTCCCCAGCTGTTCAAGAGTTTCACCTCTTAACCCGGCTAAAAACGCCGCAACCGTCCTCACATGTCTTGGCTCACAGATTGTACCACGAAAGGGTACAGGAGTCAAGAAGGGAGAATCAGTCTCTAGTAGCAGTTTCTTGAGAGGAATAGCCTTGGCAGCCTCCAATTGTTCTTGGTCTTTTGTGAAGGTCATAATGCCATTCAGGCCTATATAAAGCCCTCGTGAAAGCGCTTCGTCCAGCTCTTTGCGGCCGGTACTAAAGCTGTGAACAACCCCTGTTAAACCCTTGTACTCATCAAATATCTTCCAAAAGTCAGCAAAAGCTTCGCGTACATGAAAAATTAGCGGTAATTTATGCTCCGACGCCAAATCCAGCTGGAAACGCAAGAGTTTGGCTTGATCTTCTTTAGACGAATGCATGTAATGGTAATCTAAGCCAGTTTCGCCCACGGCCACGACTTTTGGCCTACTTGCCAGTTCTCTGAATTCTTGGAGAGCGTGGTCATCATTGACGTATTCTGCCCCCTCATGCGGATGCAGGCCAATAGTTGCCCAGATGTTGTCATGTCTGGCGGCAAATTCTACGGCCAGTTTACTGTCCGGCAACGTACAACCAACGCATAACAACCTCGTTACACCTTCGGCCGTAGCGTTTTTAATAACTTCCGCTGGGTCCAGCGGGTAATCCGGAAACTGAACGTGACAATGTGTATCCGTCAGCTCCAGCACTACTTTTCCTTTGGAGTAACTTTGGCGTCGTGCCTAGGAAACAGCGTGGTAGTCTGCTGATGAACAAGCCCGTCCTTAAAAGTAGCTTGGATTTTTCCGGCCGTCTCTGGCAAAAACGGTTCCAGCATATCGGCAATTTCTAAGAGTTCACTAACTTGGTTAGCAAGGACTTCTCGCAAATGGTCTTGGTCGTCAGTCTTAGCAATTTCCCAAGGTTTTTCTTCATCAATGTACTGGTTTAAGCCGTGAACTTGTTCCCAAATCTCATCCAAAGCTCGGTCAAAACGGCAAGTTTCTAAGGCTTCGTTGTATTGCCGCAGGTCGTGCTTGGCCGGTGGGATGTCACCAATCACCCCTTTTTGGTGTTTCAAAATAATCGTTGCCGTGCGCTGAACGGCGTTGCCTAGACTGTTGGCCAATTCATTATTGTAGGATGCTTCTAGTTTATCCCAGGAAAAATCGCCGTCCTCATAACTTGGCACATGACGCAAAAAATAGTAACGGAAGGTGTCAGCACCGTACTTATCTACAATTTCCTTGGGATGGATGCCATTAGCCGCGGATTTGCTAATTTTTTTGCCATCAACCGTTAAGAAACCATGAACGTAAATAATCCGTGGCAGTGGCGCGCCCAGGCCCAGCAAAATACCAGGCCAAATAGCGGCATGAAAGCGTAGAATGTCTTTGCCAATAATCTGGCAGGCGGCCGGCCAAAAATCTTTAAAGTCTTTGTGTTCTGGGTAGCCAAGGACTGTGATGTAATTTAGTAGCGCCTCAAACCAGACGTACATTACTTGGGTTGGATCGCCGGGCACCGGAATACCCCAAGAGATTTTGTCCTTGGGCCGCGAGATGCTGATGTCTTCTAGCCCAGCATTAATCACTGACAGGATTTCATTTTTGCGGGTTTCCGGGAAAATCTTGAGCTCATCTTTAGTAATTGCCTGTTTAATTTTAGGGGCGTACTTACTAAGCTTAAAAAAGTAGTTGTCTTCCTCTAGTTTTTCATAGGGCTTGTTGTGGTGCGGGCAGATGCCTTTGTTTTCTTTGGCAACCGCCTCGCTAACAAACGCTTCACAGCCAGTGCAGTACCAACCGGCGTATTTGCCTTTGTAGATGTCGCTTGCTAATTTCTTCCAAATTACTTGGGCACGTTGCTCGTGGCCTTTGTCGGTTGTGCGGACAAAACGGTCGTTAGAAATATTAAGCAGTGGTTGCAACTCCCTAAACTCAGTGCTGACTTTGTCAGCAAATTGCTTGGGCGTTAGCTTTAGCTCGGCGGCCTTCTCGGCAACTTTGCCACCGTGCTCGTCCGTTCCAGTTACAAAAATAGTTGGCAGCTTACGCTGGCGGGCTGCCCGCGCCAGAACATCAGCCATGACCAGTTCCATGCCAAAGCCAATGTGCGGTTCGCCATTCACGTAAGGAATAGAAGTGGTCACGTAGTAGTTCATAACAACTTATTGTAACAGATGAGGATAGTTGCAGTCAGATGTGAACATAACCATTTTATTTTTCAAACGCTCTTGGAGCCTGAATTTTCTGGATAGCCTGAAAAGCTTTGAGCACTTCCGGAGGTATAGCATCTTTGTTATATTCAGCTATCAAATCACTGCTAACAATTCTTAAGTCACGTCTGTCAGCAATCGCTAATTGCGACAAAAGTTCTGGATCTCTCGTTTCTAAAAATTGCCGAACCATCTCCCGTGTAGCCTGTCTTTGTTCCAGAGCAGAGCTGTCTTTTGAGACTGGGCCTTCTCTTTTGTAGCCGCTTTCTCGCCAATTAGACGTAGTTGCAGTTTTGGGGTCTGTTTCGCCAGCCTGCACTTTCTTGCGTTGCCTTTCCATAAATTCCTGCTTTAAGGCCTCTTTTTCTTTTGTGGTTAAATGCGATGCTTGGCTTGTGGTATTTACTTTTTTAACAGTTGCTTTTTTCACTGCAGGTTGAGTTGTCTTGACGACCTTAGATTTTACGGGCGGAGATTTTTTAGCATGACTTGGCTGTAAACTTGATTTATCCTTTTGCGGTGGTTTAGGGGTCTCTGCTTCATCCGCCGGCTCCTCCTCGCTAAATTTAACAACCGCATTTGGCGACAGGCGTATTCTTTTTCTTATAGAACTATTCCCTTCAGAGTATTCTGAGGTCTCATTGAATGGAATGGATTTTTGCAGCCAGATTTTAGCAGTACTAAAAGCAACCTGCTTGGCTCCTGTTGTTCTTTTATTCCCACTAAAAACACCGGATTCAGTAACATCTCTTCTAGTAATGCCGCGTCGTCTGTTGTTAATTATGGCATTTAACACAGTTTTGATGTCTCTTCCCCTTTGACCGTCAGGAATAAACCTTCGCTGACCATCAATAATTAGGCGCGAAGGGGTTAAATCAATGACCGTTCGTTGGTCAGCATTAACCTGCGCTTCTGCTTGGGTATTAGCTGCATCGTGCTCCTCAGGATCTAAGATGGTAAATCTCTCTGCAAATACTGGTTCGAGAACTAGCTCTGGCAATAATGTATCTGGGTTTTTGAGTTCTTGCGTAGCGACATCACCTTCAGTGTCATCTTGTCCTCCTAAGTTAGCGACATTGTCTGTGCCACTTACTTCTGGTGCGCCATTGTTTGGCTCTTGTGCGGAGTCATTTTTAGTGTCAGTGGGTGGCTCGGTAAATACTGCTACATTACCCATATAGGTTTTTACTATTCTGCGGGCTTCCTTTTTATCTGCTGCAGTAAAGCCGGGTAGATCTATTACTACCCATGGAGCAAGCGCAAACTCACTGGAAAATGACTGTCCTCGTTTAAGCACCCAGTTTTTCCCAATGGCTTCGTTCAAGCCCCGCACTTTGGCATAAAGTATTTCTAGCTTTGACTGATCAAAAGGTCGATGTGGTGCAATTATCTGCTGATTAACTATGCTTCTAGAATCAACCCACAGGCCCCTATTGTTAACTAATACTCCCATGATGCCAATCTCATCAGCATCTAGTTGCCATCTCTTTTTATCTACCACAATCTCATCTTTGAGATTTTGCCTGTAGCTGACTTTAAGCTGCTCGTTAGGTGTGATCTGCTGCCTAACCAGTTCGTTCATTATGGCCTGCCTTAGCGGGTCCACCACAACCAGACCTTCTCGGTAGGCTGAAAGAATAATTGGCTCTACGCATTGTTCAATTGTCACAGTTCTAGCAACAACTAGTCCACCTGATGCTTGGATGATTGTTTGGCCATCAAAAAGCTGACCGAGTTCAGGATAACTAAAACCTACCTCTTCCGCTGCAACTGCCATTTAGTTTTAGTATCGTCCCGAGGCAATTAAATTACAAGAGGCTTCAGGCTTTGGCGTGTTTGGCTTCAAAGTAGGACTGGAGAATTGCCGTAGAGATAAACAGCACACCAGCTAGGCCGGCTACAAAATCTGGAATGTGATAGCGGATAGAAGCCAACATTAGCACTGCCAAAATGCCAATGGCATAATGAGCGCCGTGCTCCATGTAGCGATATTTGGCCAACATACCGCGCTTTAGCATATGTACAGTCATAGCCCGGACATAAAGCGCACCGATTCCCAAGCCGGCGGCAATCAGCACAACTTTGTTAGTAATCGCAAAGGCACCAATTACCCCATCTAAACTGAAGCTGGCATCTATTAGTTCTAGGTACAAAAACCCAATTAGTCCGGCTTTAAGCGTTTGCTTGGCGATTCTTGTGCCCAGCTTGTCCGGGGTAAATAAAGCATCTAGCGAGTTAATTGCCAGGTATGTTATTAATCCTACTGAACCCGCGGTGAGCACTTGTAATTGTTCGTTTCCCCGCGCAAAACAAAAACTGACTATTAAAAGTACGCTTAAACTTTTCAGTATTGCCAAGCCTTGCAGCCGGCCGGCTTTGGCTAGTAGTTTTTCAAATTTCTTGAACCATTTAATTTCCCGCTCTTCCAAAATAAAATCCAGGAAAATCATCAGCAAGAATATTCCGCCAAAGCTGGCAATTAGCGGATGAGCAGACAGCAAATGCTGCGAGTAGTTGTCTGGATTATTAATAGCCAAATGATAAACGTCTGTAACTTTCAGGTGTGCCGTTAGGGCCACCATTAAGATTGGCAGAAGAACTCGCACGCCAAAAACGGCAATGGCAATACCGGCTGTCATGAAAATTGTCTGCCACATACGGCTCATGCGGCCCAAGATTTTGGCATTTACTACGGCGTTGTCAAAACTAAACGTTATCTCCAGCCCAGCAAGAATCAATACTTTAATTAAATCGTGCGAGCCAGACTTAAGGGCAATTAGGCCAAGAATTGTAAGTGAGGCAAGGGCAGCAAAGCCGTAGATCCGCCACAAAGGCGATTTGGTGTTCTCCATTTACGGTTTATTATACCCTGCCCCGACTTTTCTGAAATATTCTTAACTTGTTAAGTATTATTTGTAAGCTTTTTATGTACTTATGCCACGAGCATGCATCTGTGCTTTGATGAACTTTTCTGGCCAGTCACTGGGTAGGCTCTTGTCAGCCTCTGCCGTAGTGTGCACCCTGCGGAAGAGCTTGCTAAAATCATGATTGTTAAGCTTTGGCAGCTTTACGTCTTGCAGCTCAACCTCGCCTTTTAGTACGGCCAAAATTGTAATCTCCGGGTCTTGCTCCACCGTGCTGGGGTCTATAGACTGCTCGGGTGCCACTGGTTTGGCTTTCTCTATTATCTCGGCTAAGTGGGCTGGAATAGTTACGTCTGCCGGGCCATCGCCGGGACCAGACCGCGCATATCGAGGCTCAGTTGCCTGCTTAGTATCTGTTTCTGTCTCAACTGTTTCCGCAGGCTCTTCTGGCTCATATAGTTCGTCTTGTTCAGTTTGCAGTTTGGCGGTGGCTTGCTCTGCATCTCTAGCATTGTTAAGTCGTCCTCTGAAAGCCCGCGGTGACTCTTCACGCGCAATTGGATCCAATGGGGCAGCTGGTGGCAATTTGGGTGATCGGCGAGGCTCAGCAACTGGTTCAGCAAAAAACTCAGGCTGAGTGTCAAACATAACCTCGGTTTCTTGTGCCGGGCCATCAACCCGCAGAAATTTCATAATCAAGTCCGGGCCGGCTAATTCTAATAAACGGTCGCGGCGAGTCTCAGCTTCAATTATAGCCTGCAGGGCAGAGGTTGTCTCAGTCATAGCTAGGGCTAGGTCATCAACCTCACCACTAAAGGTTCTTTCTTCTAAAAGACGATGTGCAGTTTCGGCTGCAATTACGCTGGCTTGAGCAATATGTAAGTGCTCTACGGTTAGTTGCTGGCTAGTCTCAGATGTCATCGGCGCCAATTATACCGTGTTTTGCTCTAAATTGACTGTAAGCAATCTAACGTTACCTATACTCAGGGTTCTCGAAATCAAAACGGGCGCCAGCGTCCCATTCTGAGCGCTGGTTGCCATAGGCCGGTATACCGCCGTTGTCTTTTAGCATTTTGGCTAGGTGCATTAAATTCCAGGTCATGAAGGTTGTGTTGCGGTTGGTAAAGTCGTTGTTTAGCCCAACTTTGCCGCCTTTGCCGTCATCGTCGCCATAGCTAGCGCCAGGCCCGGCCTCGCCTATCCAGCCGGCATCGGCCTGAGGCGGAATGACACAGCCAAGGTGCTGAAGGCTGTAAAGCGTATTCATGGTGCAGTGTTTAATACCATCCTCGTTGCCAGTTATTAAACTGCCGCCAACCTTGCCATAGTAAGCATATTGGCCCTGGCTGTTTAGCTCGCTGGAGCAAGCGTAGAGACGTTCAATAATTTTTTTCATTTCACTGGAGTTATCACCAAGCCAGATTGGTCCGGCCAGTATCAGGATATCGGCGGCCTGAACCTTCTTATAAATCTCCGGCCATTCGTCCGTCTTCCAGCCATGCTCACGCATGTCCGGATAAACGCCAACGGCAATGTCGTGGTCAATCGGTCGGATAATTTCCGTAGCCACACCATGCTTTTCCATAATGTTCTTACTAATTTCAATCAACAGTTCGGTGTGGCTTGGTTCTGGTGATTTTTTGAGCGTGCAGTTAAAGAAAAGTGCTTTTAAGCCCGTAAAATCATAAGTTTTGTCTGTCATTTGAGTCCCCCTAGTTGTACCTATTGTACTATGCCAGCGGCTTTTAGACGGTTAAATAAGTCGTTGCCTGTTGGGATGATCACATGTTCGATAAGTTCCCGCGGCCCGTCAAACTTATTGATATGCGGCAGCACACCATTTGGCAGAGCAATAAACGTGCCACTATCCGGGTCATAGTTGGGGTTATTAACTAGCAGGTCCAGCTCGTAATGACCAATGACTGAAGTCCTGTCTACCGGCAAGCCGCGTTCCAAACAGAACCTGACCCAGGCCATAACCCAGGCCTTGACTTGGTCGGGTCTAATGTCCATCAAATCTCGCGCCTTCATCTCATTGCCTTGCGTAAAATCATTGCCACCAGCAGCGTGAGCAGCTTTTTGACGGGTCTCATCTAGAAGCCGGTAAACGACTGGCGGCACCGCATCATCGGTATACTCATAAACGCTAGTGCGGTTTGAAGATCCATCTTTGTTTTTATGGTTCATCATGCCTTTAGCTAGTTCCCCTGGCGAAGCCGGCATATCAACCGTCCAATGAAAAACGTACATTGTCGGATTAATGTATTGGCCTTCGAATGGATGAGCATCAAAAACGTGGGTATAGTCTAGGTTTGGTGCATATCCAAGGAATTCTTGAATATCAATCACGCTGTTTGGTACTAGGTTATCCAAATGGGTCAGCTGATCTTGCCAGTTTGTGAAGCGTCCACTGTTTGGAAACCATTGCGCTAACTGTTCCAATCTTGGAATTTTATCTAAGTGACTGGTAATAAAGGCCTCTGGACCAATTGGTTTATGGTACTCAGCAGCTTGTAACTTTTGTTCGGGTGGTGGTTGGGGCTTCGGCGCTATAGTTGTGCTGGTTGTTGCTGTGGTAGTTGAGGTAGTAGCTATTTCAATCGTTGAAGGTGGACTGTCTACGGGCATAAGTCGGTCAGTAGCCCCGGCTTGGCCGGGCGATTTTGACTTTAACAAAACCGCTAGGCCTCCGCTTAACGCAATGCCGACGCTTCCTAAAAGCAGGCCGCGACGAGTTAGTTCTGGGTTTTGGTTTAGTAGTTGGTTAGCTTGCTCAAGCAAGTTTGGCGGATTTTCGCCATCAATCATAGAATAATTTTACTGTAAAACTGCATTAAATAAAGCCCGGCTAAACTTAAGTTATTATTGCTGAATTTTTACTACGTCAAGTTTTCCAAGTTCAACTTGGCTATCCAAATGTTGTCTTACTTCTCCGCCCAGACTAGTCGGCAAAGGGGCATCACAAATTACAAGCCCGAGAGTTAGGAGGTGGGATGGCTCGGCACCCGCTGCATGGCCAAAATACGGCAGGCCTAGTTCTTTGGTAACGGCAAGTTTCTCACCTTCAATCAAATAGCCGCTGGGGTATTTGTCGCTAGGTGAATCTCCTAACTCCAATTCAATCCGTGCGGCAAAATTTTTTCTTCTAAACCTAAAGCTTCTGCCGACATTAACCGTAGCATTGGTTCTTGCGGCTTTTGCGTCAATTATCCCACGTGAGCAGAACTGGGCAATTGTTTGCCTAATTTCTTCGGCCGCAAGTTCATTGCCCGCCTCTCCATCATAGGTCTGTCCAGTTATTTGTTCCCACATGTTGGCCGCAACATAAGACACCCCGGGTAACAGGCGCATCTTTAGACTAGCCCGCCGCGGCATTTTCCATCTTAATATTTCTTCAAAGTTTCCTACCCATTCAGGATCAGCCGGCCGACCCATGCCGGTGGTTAGCTTTGATGGATAATGTTGTTTTGACGGATCATATGACATGTTTGTTTATTAAGAATTAGTGCTCGTAATTTTGCAAGCATAAGCAAAGCGTTTTGCTGAAGAAAATCGGAAGAAGTTGTACAATAATAAACCCATGAGTGATATGGATTTAAAAGATGTTCAGCCGCAGCCACTTGATCCTCATCAAGCCACTCTCGGCGAAGGCTTCCCAGAAAGGTTTACCAGCTTTGAAGATGCCTATGGCACTTTGCAGTTAGAGTTAGCCTTGGTTGACGATAGCCGGCCGCCGTCTTTGCTGGGTAAAGAAAGTGAGCAATACCTTACCCCTACCCATCCGCCGGCAGAATATTTGCTGGGCGCCCGCATCCATGCCTTCAAGCCGATAGATCCTAAAACTGGTAAACGGCCACAAGATTATCCTAAAGGTGCTACTACCTCGCTACTTCTAGCTCAAGAAAAAGAAGTTTTGGAAACAACTATTGTCCGTGTTGCTGGTAAATATCATGACATGCAGGTCAGCACTGAAAGATTGGCCAGTTTGCTACATCTTGACGAGACCCAGCCAGACACTTCTGTTGCAATAAAAAACCGTGCTGAAGTTTTTGGGGTGTTGGCACTCAGCCAAAAAGGACCAGTAGCCGAAGCTTATAAGCGCCTAAGGCGATTCTGCACCAGAGCAGACTTGAAGTCCGAAGACAGCCAGCGGATTTTGGATCTTATGGATGATGCCTTCCAAACCAATAATACTGACCGCTTAAATCGCATAGCCAAGCTGACACTAGCGCATGAGGTCAAACGCGCCGACTGGTTCCGCCGGATTCAGATAAGTTATGCCAATTACCGCCTGGAGCGCATGCCCATCTGGCACAGGATTGATTGGAAGTTCCTAGGTTGGGATGAAATGCCAAGCCTGCCAATGCTGGTACGTGATGAAACCGTTGCTGGCCGCCTAGGTCAGGTGCGCCGCACCCCCGCCTCTAAGCAACTACTAGCCATGAGTGATGAAGACGTGGAGCAGACTGTACAGCCACTGGAGACTCCTCAAGATATATCGCAAATGGTCGTGGATGGTTTGGCGTTTTTGATAGGCCACCGCGACCAACTGGAGACCTATTGGCGCAAAGGCCTTGGGACTATTAGACACTTAGGTAACACGGCCTTAACCGCAGCCGTTAAACGTTTGCCTTATATGCCATCAGCATAAGCGTATTGCGCAAATTAATCTTTTTATGATATAATAATCTTTACGGGGCTGACTTTAAGCTTGACGTTGGACTTTATCGGTTAAATCAGCAGGTCGCTTGTCAGCG
>CAZYVW010000011.1:0-18321 GCA_964651645.1 uncultured Candidatus Saccharibacteria bacterium | reverse complement strand
GCTTAGCCAATTTATCCGTTTGTAAGGTATAATTTGGTTAATATGAGCGATGTAAATTTAGAAGATATTGTTTCCTTGGCTAAACGCCGAGGCTTTGTTTACCAGGGCTCTGATGTATATGGCGGCTTGGCAGGTACCTGGGACTACGGCCCATTAGGAGTTGCTTTAAAGCGCAATATTACCAACCTGTGGTGGAAAATGTTTGTAGAAGACCGCGAGGATATGTACGGAGTTGACGCCTCAATTCTCATGAATCAGAAAGTTTGGAAGGCAAGTGGACACGTAGAAGGTTTTAGCGATCCAATGGTGGAATGTAGTAATTGCCATGCGCGTTTACGTGCTGATCATATTAAAGGCAAAACTTGCCCATCTTGCGGTAAAGAGGGAACTTTAAGCGAAGCCCGCCAATTTAACATGATGTTTAAAACAAACGTCGGGCCAGTTGAGGATGACAATTCTGTGAGTTACCTAAGACCCGAGACTGCCCAAGGTATATTCACTAATTACAAAAACATCGTTGATTCATTTTACCCAGACATACCTTTTGGCGTTGCCCAAATTGGTAAGGCCTTCCGTAATGAGATAAGCCCAAGGGATTTTGTGTTTCGCTCCCGTGAGTTTGAGCAGATGGAAATTGAATATTTTATAGACCCTAAAACCTGGGAGAAATCCTTCAAATTGTGGCAAGGGCTTGTCCATGATTGGCTTGATGCCCTAGGACTACCAAAGGAAAACGTGCACGAGCTGGAAGTCCCAGACAAAGACAGAGCACATTACAGCAAACGCACAATTGATTTTGAGTTTGATTTTCCGCATGGTCGCGACGAGTTGCTTGGTTTGGCATACCGGACAGATTTTGACTTGCAGAACATTCAAAAAGCCGCCGGCCGTAATATGGAATATACACCTAAGAGTAGTGGCAAACCGTTTGTGCCTCACGTCATTGAACCTAGTTTTGGAGTTGAACGAGCCATTATGGCGGTACTAACCAGTGCTTATACTGAAGATGAAGTTAATGGTGAGAAGCGCACCTATCTGAAACTACCAATCCATTTAGCGCCTGTTAAAGTTGCCGTCAGCCCGCTACTAAAAAATAAACCAGAACTGGTTAAGAAGGCTCGCGAAGTTTACGATAAGCTAAAAGCTGAGTTTGGCAATGTCATGTGGGACGATAACGGCAATATTGGTAAACGCTACCGCCGGCAGGATGAAATTGGTACGCCATACTGCGTAGTTATAGACTTTGACAGCTTGGACGACAATTCTGTAACCGTCCGCGACCGCGACACTACCAATCAAAAACGCGTTAAAATAGATAAGCTTATAAAAACCCTTGCTTAAGCGTTAGCCCAAGCACCAATCTCATCCAAAACTTCTTGGCTAGGGCTGGTTGCAGTAACAAGTGGTTGTTGAGCGGTCAAATGCTTATAGTAGCGTTGTATGTCGTCTACACTTAATGTGCCCAACACTTCATTCATAGCATTTAAGTTAACCGCATCAGGTCGAGAAGCCGATAATTCAGAAACCATAAAGTCAGCTATATTAGCTGGCGTGTTTTGCAAAACATGATCTGAACTGCGCTTCAAGCTACGCATTGCTGCTATAACTACGTTATCAGGAAGAGGCTCAAGCACGATGCCCTCCATCGCATCAAGAGCTTGGATGCTTCGTCTTCCATCCAACGAAGTTGTAATGTATACATGTCCCCATTTTTCTTCGGCACCAAAACTTAAGTTAGCGTAGCCATTTGCGCCAGCTTGAGCGCCATAGGCAATACCTAGCTCTGTGCGGAGTTTTTGATGAACAAGGCGGTCCATGGCTCCAGCAACAATGCTTAATGCTATACCGCCTTCTGGTGTTTCGGTCTCCGGAAACGCAAACTCAATGCTTAGATCTGTTGGTGCCCCAGCAGGCATTTGCACTTGTTGGAGTGAAGCCCGTAAACCATTGGCGTTAAAAGACGGAGTGGAGAGCATGCGAGGCCATTGAGCTTTACGGGGAGCATCCGGTAGGAAACTTTCAAAACGTCTATGCTGAAATTCCGGGCTTTCATTAGAACAAACAACCAGAACCGCATTCCCAAGCTTGTAATGTCGCCTATAGAAAGCAGTTAGGTTTTCATGAGTTAGGGCACTGACACTTTCAATACTTCCGGCAACGCTCCGGGCATAATTATCACCACGGCGCACCTTGTCATGCTCTGTATTTGGTAGGTAATAAGGCGTGTGATGGCGTGGTCTTATCTCTTCAATTATTGGCAGGCGTTCGCGCTCTAGGTCTTGCTCTTCCAAAAGCGGGTGAAAAGCGACCTGTGTAAGCACACGGGCAACAGATTCAATATCATAGCCATCGGCCATGTAAGTTGTCTGAGTGCGAGTCGTCATAGCATTACCAAAAATTTCGTTTTCAGACTTGTAATCATTGAGCTCGGTCTCGGTAGGGAATTCTTCCGTACCTTGGAATGTAATATGTTCTAGAAAGTGGGCAGCGCCCTCTGTGTTTGGCTCTTCATGCATTGACCCGGCGTGAATCATTAAGCGCGCAGACGTAGTGCGGAAATGCGGCATGTTAATAAATGCAGCACGTATTCCATACTGCAACTCCTGAACAGGGTAAACCGCCTCGGACATGTGAAATATTATAACATAAAACTGCACTCTATCAAATATACTAAGAGAGCAAACTAAACAGCTATTTACTTTCAGTTATTTTGAGAGTATTACAAATATGTAGTAGTTATTAAAGGAGACACAAAAATGAAAGTTCGAGCCTCTTGTGGCAATAATATTTCGGTTGAGCATGATGACTTGTTTTGGTGGAGTATGGAAAAGTTTGGCTACTCGTTCCCAGATGATTTGTTGGTTGGAAGACTCCAAAGCTCACCTTTGGAAGTTGCAAGAGCAGCCGCTGAACACATTGTCAAAAATAGGCTACATCGCCGCAATACATCTACAAGTAAAGGCTATTTCATACCAGTGCCTGCCGCTTTAGCAGTGGCTGAAGACCTTAGGATCAATCGACATGGCAACAGTATAGATGGACCGGATACGATATTGACTGATATAGAAGTTTTTAAAGACGCTTCTCGTATAGGAACACCAATCTTTGAATTGCCAATTTCTAGAGCATTGCAGACTGCGGCTTTTGTTGCTATGGATATGTACTCTGATTCCGTTCAATCGCGCTTGGCGGGCGAAGCTAGGGCGAGCCAAGCCGTAGTCGCTAATGCGGTTGCCTTAGTTGGTCTCCACCCCGAGATTTAAGTGCTATGATTAGAGCATAAAACAGGAGGGCGCATGTTAACAGATTCAACAGTTATTGCCATGGTAGCAGTTAAAGATTCAAACAAAGGCAAGGAGTTTTATGGGGGTAAATTGGGGTTAAAGCAAACGGATGAAAACCCTGGTGGCGTAGCTTACACTTGCGGCACTGGCCAACTATTTGTTTATCAATCAGACACAGCTGGCAGTGGCAAAGCTACAGCTGCTACTTGGATAGTAAAAGACATAGACGCAGTGGTTAAAGAGCTTGGTGGCAAGGATATAGACTTTGAACACTACGAAATCCCCGGCTCGGTTATGCAAGGCGATGTGCACGTTATGGGACCAATGAAGGCTGCTTGGTTTAAAGACCCAGATGGCAATATTTTAGGCCTCACAAACGGCAAATAGTTTTTTGTAAAATGAACGTAAGTTACAAACGGCAAAATCCTGATATGGGGATGGGTATAATACTGGGTTCCGCAGATTTTGAAAAACTGCAGAAACCATTTGGTTGGTTACGTGAAGAAGATGTATTGCCTCCTGATAAATCTGTTTGGCTGCGTTTAATGACCGATCATTACCATGAAAAGCAAGTCCATGGGAATCATGCGCTGCTTACCAGTACTAGATTGGATATATTCTTGCTGCCAGGCTTTTTTGCGGGTGCACATGTTGAAATTCCACATGATCGTATTTATTCCGCAGGCCTAGAACCTGCAAAGATGATTCCTAGCTATTTTGGCAGAATAGGCGGGATTGTAGTTACTCTCATGCTTTCTGACACACCAACATTCTAGGTCTAAAACAACGCCGTCTAGAAACTTGATTGTCTTGGAGCGCCCGACATCGCTTTAGCCGCTGCCATGGCCGAGTAGGTCACATCATTTTCAAAAAAGACATCAGTAACAAGTTTTACAGCCTCAGGCGGAAGATTTGGCGAAGTTAACGTCATGAACATTTGGCTAGTCGAATATAAAGGTTCGCCTCTATCTTCCATAGTTTGTAAGAGACCAAGCACTTGTTCTAGGGGCTCAAGATTCTCGTAGAGCCGAAATACCGCTACAGAGTCCATTAGTAATCCTGAAGCTTCGCTATCAATGCTCTCGGGAGTTGTCCATAGTGGCGGATTTGTGTCGACCATAACTAGATTATTCTCACCATCAACCATGTATTGAGAAGGCTTAGCTAGGTCCGTAACTATAGCTGACGCGCCAGCTTCAGAAGCAGCCAAGAGATAGTCGCAGTTAGCGGCTATTACTTTTTCATACTGGGGCAGTGCCTTAGCATCTTCCAACGGGTCGCCGAGCTTGAATATATCATGCAAACTGCGGCCGTTTATGCGTTTGGCGGCTTGCCAAAGACCAGGAGTATCACCTTTATCTAATGCTGCTACAAAATCAGTGTGAGGTACTACTTGTATTCCATGTTTTTCAGCTTTGCTGGCATATAGCTTTAGAGCTTCTTTGCGCTGCTTAACCAACTCTGGAGTAAAGGTATCTTTATAAATATCACCGCGGGGGTTTGATTGCTGTCGGACTACCCAGTCTCCCAGCTTTTTCTTATCAGAAAAGCGAAAGAAATGGTCAGTTTTGCCGACTTTATTCATATCGGCTTCGGGAAGAACTTTATTGGTAAAAGGAAGAGTTTGCTTCACGGTGTTAATATAACATAAATTACATAAAAAAGCAACATGGAGAGCTGAAGTTTTACTTCTGTTTTTTCAAAGGTGTTAGACTCAAATAAGTGCTATGATTTAGGTATGAGCAATAAGATTCTTGTTACTGACTCACTTTTTATATTTGATGAGCATGTCAAAAAACTTGAAGATGCTGGTTATGAGATTGAAAGACTGGATAAACCTGATGCTACAGAAGAAGAGCTGTGCAAAGCTATTAAGGGCAAAATTGGTTATATCCTGGGTGGTATAGAAAAGGTAACAGATAAGGTCATTCAGGCTGCTGATGAACTAAAGGTTATAGCTTTTACTGGAGCTGATTATAAAGGCTTCATTCCTGGTTGGAAGGTTGCAGAGAAGAAAGAAATTGCGATTTCTGACACCCCAGGAGCCAATTCATTCGCAGTTTCTGAATTTGCACTTGCAGTTGCACTGATGATGCAAAGGAACTTATTAGAGCTTGGAAGAACTGGAGAGAAAGCATTTGAAACCACGGGCTCATTTAAAGGCGCAATTGTTGGAGTAATTGGAGCAGGCAACATAGGTACTAAAATTATTTCGACCGTTAAGGCATTGTCGCCACAAAAAGTTGTTTATTTTAGTCGCACTAAGAAAGAGTGCGGGGCAGAGTACTCCTCATTGGAAGAGCTAGTTGAGGCTAGTGATATAATTTTCCTCACTGTTCCAGGTACCGCTGGCCAAATTATAGACGGTCAGATGGTTTCTCGAATTAAAGAGGGTGCATTAGTTATTAATATAGGAGAGCTTGATTTAGTAGATATGAAAGCTTTATTCGAAAGGCTTCAGGGAGGATCTATTAGGGCGGCCATCGATTGGAATGCCCCTAGCGAAGAATTTAATAATTTGTCCCTGGGTACTTGGTTTAATACGAATAATCATGCTGCATACAATACTCACGAAGCAAACAAAACTGCCAGCGATATGGCCGTCCAATCCCTATTAAATATTCTGAAAACGGGCGAAGACGAACACCGGGTTTTATGAAAGCAATTGTTACTGGAGTTTCGTCCGGGATAGGGCAGGCAATAAAGAGTTTGCTTGAAGAGAAGGGTTGGGAAGTTGTTGGACTAACTCACAAGGAGCTAGACCTTAGTGATTTGTCTGCAGTTTCAAAATACCAACTACCCAAAGCAGATGCGCTAATCCACGTAGCGGGTGTCTGGCATTCAGAAAAAGAAGCTTTGGCAGACAAGAATCTGGAGCAGTTTAGCCCCGAGCAGATCATTGAAACTATGAATGTTGGCGTTACGTCCTTTATGGTTCTAGCGGCTAAAGTTCTACCCAGCATGTCAGAGCGGGGAACGATTATAGGAGTTAGTGGAACTTTTAATAAAGGCGCCAAAGGCTGGCTGCCATACTACACTAGCAAGCGAGCGTTGGAAGATTTCTTGGTAGGTTTGAGTCAGGACTATCCGAAGGGTCCAAGAGTTTACGGAATATCACCAGCAGACACCGCCACGCCGGCTTATAAAAAGTTCTTCCCGGAATACGCCACCGAAGCACAAGAGCCAGAAGCCGTCGCCAAAGTTATATTAGAACTACTTGAAGGAAGCGAACATAAAACCGGCACAATCCTTAAAGTCCGCGAAGGTAAGGTCAGCTCTGGCTATCATGTCTAGTAAAAAACGTAGTAGCTTCAAATCGTTGCCAGTAACTTTTATAGAAACAATTCAGGTTAAAGAGGGTGTGGAGTGTGACACTTATAGCTTTGCAAATGATCACACAAAAGACTTAGCTATTGTTAAGGTTACAAAGGGTCACAAAACTCCTTTACAAAAAGTTTTGAAAGGTAATAAAACTGTTGAAGGATTTTTGGAGGGCAGGGGGAGGCTTGTTGTAAACTCTGGCAAAAATAAAGAATCTTATGAATTTGATAATGCGAGCAAGCCAAAAGAGATTATTGTTGAAGTTGATCAAATTATGCAATGGACTGCAAGTGGCGAAACGGACTTAGTATTTTACGAAATTTGCGAGCCACCATATGAAGATGGCCGTTTTGAAAATTTAGCTGATCAGACTATTTAACTGATATGATTGAACTATGAAATTATTACTTACTTCTTCTGGAATTTGTAACCGCTCAATTGCGGCGGCGCTGGCTGAGATGGTAGGTAAGCCTGCCAGCGAGTGCAAGGTTGGCTTTATCCCAACGGCTGTAAATGCCGAGGCAGGGAACAAGGACTGGTATGTAAACCAGTTTATTAATTTCTGGCGCCGGGGCTACAGTTGGATTGATGTAGTTGATCCTTCAGCTGCACCCGATTGGCAAGAGCGTTTGAAAGACATGGACATTATTTTTGTCAGCGGCGGTAATACCTTTCACTTACTAGACCAAGCGCGCAAAAGCGGGTTTGATAAGTGGCTTAAAAATAATCTGAAGAACAAAGTTTACATTGGCTCAAGCGCTGGTTCACTATTCGTTACGCCAACAATCGACGCAGGCAACTTGCCTGGGGGTGATCGTAATCTGGCTGAGCTTACAGACTTAAAAGGTATGGAATTCGTAGACTTTGAGTTTATGCCGCACATTGGCAATGGCATAGCAATAAAAGATGTAGAAGCCTACGCCAAAACTACCAAGAACAAACTTTACGCCGTAGATGACCAAACGGCGATTAAAGTGGTAAACGGCAAAGAAGAAGTAATCTCAGAAGGCAATTGGAAAGTTTTTAACGCCTAATAACTAGCACTAAATTAATCTATTCGCCGACTTCTATAGCCGTGGAGATGGATGGATCCCAGCGGTGAGCTTCCTGAAATTCACCAGGATTGTCCATCCCCATTCCTACCAACCAAACGTCACGTGATTCAAAACCGTAAATCTTGGCACCTTTCTCATACGCGTCTCTTCTACGAATTTTTTCAACCAGGGCCACAAGGTCAACAGTGGCTGCTCCAAGACCCATAAGATGTTCCTCAACAAACGCCGCCGTTCTGCCTTTATCAAGTACTTCATCTAGCATAACGACTGATCGCCCCTGCGTATTTATAACTAACGGGAGATCTTTAACTATACGAGGCTTATGGGCAGTATTGTCATTACCATAGCTCGAGACGGTCATATAACCCAGTTGGTGCTGAAAGTCAGGGCTGGTTCTCTTAATTTCTGGCACTAGTTTGTTAATAAATGGCTGAGCTCCTAATAAAATACCAACAAAAAGCGGGTTTCTGCCTTCATAAAGGTCAACCACTTCGTCGGCCATTTCCTTTATGCGAGTGTCAACTTCAGCCGCACTGAACATTTCTTCGTGGACCCATCTTTTTGTCATCAAAACCCCCCATTGGTTTACATAATATTAAAAGAAACTGTTAATTGCTGCAAGCTGGTATGATAGATGCATGGAACAAAAACCTAGTAACTATGCATTTATAGACAGTCAGAACCTGAACCTTGGTATACAAAAGATGGGTTGGAAGATGGACTGGCGCAAATTCCGCCAATTTTTAGCGGACGAATATGGGGTCAGTAAGGCCTATATGTTTATTGGCCACATGGCCGAGCACGAGGATCTTTACGCTAAAATGCATGGCCACGGCTTTTTGGTGGTGCTTAAACCAACGGTAGACATGACCAACCCCAAAAACCTGGTAGAAAAGAAAGAGCCAGAAAAGCCGGAAGACAAAAAACCAGTCAAAGGTAACATAGACGCCGACCTAGTGCTTTGGGCCATGAAGGAGCTGAAGAATTATGACAAAGCCATTGTGGTGTCTGGCGACGGCGATTTTTATAGCTTATATGAATATTTGGACGAGCAGAAGAAACTTCTGCACATCATGACACCTAACTGGCAATACTCTCAGCTACTCAACCAGTTTAAGGATTACATCGTCCGCCTGGACCAGCTCAAGCCAGAGCTACAACACCGCGACTTTCACCGTGGTAAACGACCCACGAACTAACCCCTAGACAAAAGCAGTTTTTGGGGTAATACTGAGATTATTAAGTAGGAGGGTCTCGTAATGGACGTACAAGTAAACTATCTAGCAGTGCTCTTAGCTGCAGTCTCAGCAATGGTATTAGGTTCAATCTGGTACGCCAAACCAGTGTTGGGTAACACCTGGGCTAAATTGGTTGGTCTAAATGACGAAAAGCTTAAAAAGGGTGCCGCTAAAGCTATGACCACAGCCTTTGTTTGCGCGCTGTTAACCGCCTATGTGCTTGCGCACGTAACTTATTTATCTAACCGCTTCTTTGGGCATTCTTTCATGCAAGATGCAGTTAGCACAGCGTTCTGGCTATGGTTAGGATTTTCAGCAACTAGTGTAGTTATGCACGATGCTTTTGAGAAGCGCACAGTCAAACTGACGCTGATTAACGCTGGCTACGGGCTTGTTAACTTTCTAGTAATGGGCGTAATAATTGGTTGGTTGAAGCCCTAAACGTGCAGACTTTTAAACTAAACACTGGTGCTAAAATACCAGCCGTTGGCTTTGGCACCTGGAAGATTCGCCCGGCAAGAAAACCAGTCACGGAAGCCCTAGAAGCTGGCTACCGGCTAATTGATACTGCGCGGATTTACATTAACGAGCGCGGCGTTGGCCGGGCTATTAATGAATCCGGCATACCGCGAGAGGATATTTTTGTAACGACCAAGCTTTGGAACTCTGACCAAGGCTACGACAAAGCGCTGAATGCCTTCGATAAGTCCTTAGACAGGTTAGGTATGGAGTATGTTGACCTTTATCTTCTCCATTGGCCAGTTACGGGTAAGAGAGAAGATAGCTGGAAGGCATTGGAAGAGATTTACAAGGCTGGACACGCCAAAGCCATCGGCGTGTCTAACTTTAACGTTCGGCATTTGGAAGAATTGCTTAAGACTGCCAAGGTAGTGCCGGCGGTTAATCAGATAGAGTTCCATCCGTTTTTGTATGGCGAACAAAAAGAACTATTGGACTACTGCAAAAGTAAGGGGATTTTAGTAGAAGCTTACAGTCCATTAGCCCACGGGGCGTTTGAAAACCCTGTCTTAAATAAAATTGGCCAGGCCCACGGCAAGTCTGCCGCTCAGGTTGTCTTGCGTTGGGCACATCAAAAGGGAACAGTGCCATTGCCTAAAAGCACTAGCCCGGAAAACATGCGTCAGAACCTAGACATTTTTGACTTTGAACTTTCAAGCGGAGATATGAAAAAGATTGATGGTCTGAGCAACGGCATGCGCACTTGCGGCGACCCCAATACAATGGACTAAATGAGCCCCCACTGTCGGGGGCGTAAATCGCCTGGCAGTGGTTTAACTTTGCTACCTTCAAGCGCTGCCACGCGGCCCATTATTTTGCGAAGAGACTCGCGGCTAAAATCTTCGTAGCCCAGGCGTTTAAATATTTCTGGTGTTGGGAGTGGTGTTCTTGTACGCTCTAAAAGAGCTACTACCTCGTCGTGTAGTTTTTTGTCAGGGATTGCTGCCGCTTTATAAGTTTCACGAGTGTCCACAATCTTTAAAGAAGGCAAGAACGGTGGAGTAGGCCATAGCGCCTCATTAGTAGCTATACTCTTAGCCGCTTCCATTATCTGGTCAACTTTTAAACCAGGGGTAGAGTCCAATAATTCCAGCACAAATGAAGTTTGAGTGGGCATGCTGGCTATGTGTTGTTTTACGTCGCTAGTCATATCTATTCCACAAACCTCAACAATCCTGTATTGAAGTGCTCGTCTGAGTCTCTGCATTTCAGTAGGAGCAGTGGAGATTAGTTGTGTCGGCAAATCCTTGTTCTTCACAGCGTCATCGACCTCTTCTAGTAGAAGTGCTCTTTGCGCGGGCCACTCTTGAAATCTTGCTTGATGGCTGTCTATTACTTTTTGTTGATATGTCTCAAGGTCAGGGAAATTATTCTGAATACTTCTGAAAGACGGGCCCTTAGATTGTTTAGAAAGGGCATGGAAGTGAAAACTAGCCGGCGCCAAACCATCATTATCTTCCATGAACTTCACTCCCCAGTTAACGAAATCTGCCTCACTCCAGCGACGAATATTGGGGAACCCAGCAATTTCTAGTAAAGCAGCTAAATCGCCATGTTGTCGGAATCTAAAAGGTGTAGGTTCTTCGTAACCTTCCTTTATCCTTTGTTCTAAGATAGCATGTGTTGGTTTCTGGGAAGTCTCCCTAGCTACGTTCTCTAAGTGACGGACTATACTCTTAACACCTACATCTCTATGGATGCCAATCTTTCTGGCATCTTGCAGACCGGCTTCAATATATAGGCGAGTAAGATTGCCAAAACCACCGCGGCCCCTTAGAACAGTTTCCTTGCCGGGGCCTATACCTAAGCGGGATGCTTTTACCAGAATCTCTGTACTAATTACGGCGGCAGGATCATGAGATTTTATAACTGAATCTAGCCAGCGTACATTGCTAAGGTAATCATCTTTCTCCCAGTCGTCTACAATCATCCAGCTGTAAATACTGGGTATATCTTCCAGGCTTGCATCTACCAATAAACTCCCCAAGTCTTGAATACGGCCATTACTATCCCGTAAGCTGTCAAAATCCCCACGGTCCATTACACTAACTTCGTATTGATTAATCCGCGCACAATACTCAACATCTTCGCCGACTACAAACCATTCACCGTTGTTCATATCAAAATAATAATTTGGTAGTTGAACAGACGGCTCTAGAGTATTTTCGGTCATGCTCATTGGGACGTCTTTAGTTGCCATTTACTTTGCTTACGTTCAAGCCTACAACCGGGAGTGTTAACCACGCGGGCCATGATGCTAGACCAAGAACCTTCCTTGTATGTTCCGTCAGGGAAGAGCATTTCAAATAGTTTACGAGTAGAGAGCTCACCTCCCATTTCGGCAAGAAGGCGGCATACATCATCATGGAATTTGGCCGCGTCCAGAAAAGGTGCACGAGTTAGCCTCTCACTACGGGGCGGTATTTTGAGGACCTTTTTATAATTGTCTAGTGGCCAGATGTCGTCGAAGAAGCCTATCTCTTCTGCTGTGGTCTCAATAAGACCCAAGCTAATTTCTGCATTTTCTCTTTGGATCGCTTTTGAAAATGAATTTGTACGCCTGAGGGTTGCAATATCCTGTTTCTCCGACTCTTCAAGATGTGCCAGTAATTTTGAGACTACCATATACCTACCTACAATTTTCAGTAGACTACTGGGCTCTGTTTGCTCTAAAAGCTCCGCAGGCACTAGACCGTTTTTAATAGCCTCTTCTATATAGTCTATTTTTTGTTTTCTTTCGCCTTCCTGACGCTCAACTTCAGCAGAATACTCTTCAGCTAATCTTGTCTTAAATTTTGATAAAGTGCCAAACCTATCATGTATATTTTTTCGTGATGGGGCTTTACGCTGGGGTGAAAGCACCTCAATAACGCCTGCTACCGGCAGCTCACCGTCATTTGCCAGCATAAATCTTACACCCCAATCCAAGTAGTCTTGCTCTTCCCAGCTACGAGGATCCGCATAGCCAGCAAGATTTATGGCTCTAGACAAAGACCCTAAACGCTTGCGGATGACGTATGGCGAGGGTCCTTCGCCTTTTTGCGACAGACTTTCTAGTTGACCACTTAAATTCCTGTGTTTCGGTACTTTTGAGGCCATTTTCCCAACATAATCAACAAATTGCTGAACTGACCAGCTGTCATATATTCCTCGGCTGAGCCCAGGTTCTAGGCCGATTGCACGGTTGAAATTAGGTATTGTACTGAAACGCGAGGACGCAGTGATGGTTGATACGCCTGGCATAAAGCCTAGAATATGAGCTCTATGTATAACTGATTTGCTGAGTGGATTGTAAGCCTCATAAGTGTCAGGCAGAAAGCTGAGAACGCGTTGGCCTGCAGATATACATGCTTCTTTTGACCAACCCCTTGTATCTAATGGCTCGTATTGGCTTCTAACAAGTTCGATTGATGGGTCACAAACAACCTCCCCAATGGATTTTATATCAGCCGGGTTAGCACCTGACTCAATGTGCAGCTCATACGCTGTTTCACCTACAAGTAAACTACCTGTCGAAAGGTCAAAATAATAATTTGGCTGCTGAATTTGTGGGTCAGGGGCGTGCTCACTCATATCTACTCCAAGACGTATATTAAAGCATAAAAATGTGTTAAAAACAACACTTTGAGTAAATACAGTATAATAGAGCTAATGTCTAAACCTCTCTATAAATTTCCTAAAGACTTCCTGTGGGGCGCTAGTACGTCGAGCCATCAGGTAGAAGGCGGCACGTATAACCAATGGACAGTTTGGGAGCTGGAAAACGCTGCTCACCAGGCCAAGACTGCGGAAGACCGCCTTGGCTGGCTGCCCAACTGGAAAGATATTGCTAGCCAGGCTACAGATCCCAGCAACTATGTTTCCGGCGAAGCAGTTGACCACTATAACAGATACAAAGAAGACTTTGATATGGCCAAAGGCCTTGGCCTTAACGCTTTCCGCTTTAGTATTGAGTGGTCGCGGATTGAGCCGGAGGAAGGCAAGTGGGACGAAGCGGCCATAGAACATTACCGAACTTATATACAAGAGCTAAAGAAACGCGGCCTAGAGCCATTCTTGAATCTCTGGCACATGACCAACCCCGTGTGGTTTGAAGACAAAGGCGGCTTTATGGAGCGCAAAAATATTGTGTATTTCCTGCGCTTCGCAGCCACAATTATGGAGGAGCTGGGTAGTGAGCTAAACTATGTGCTTATCTTAAATGAGCCCAATATTTACGCTTGGTTTTCCTATAAAACTGGCGAGTGGCCGGCGCCCAAGCATTCTACGTTGGCCTTTGCCAGGGCTTATCTTAATCTAGTATCTGTACATCGCCAGACTTACAAAATTTTGAAAGCTTCGAACCCCAAAATACAGTTTTCTTCCGCTCCCCAACTGGTTATTAACGAACCCAAAGACCCAAAGAACTTAATCCACCAATTGGGGGCTTGGAGCGCTAACATTGGCAATAACTGGCTGTGGCTGTGGGCCACGCATTCTTGCAACGACTTCATTGCCTACAATAACTACTTTAAAAACTACATGAGTGGTCTAGGCACTAAAGGTATAGATAATCCAAAGACCCCCTTAAACGACATGGGTTGGTACATGGAGCCGGACTCAGCTGCTGAAATGGCTATGGCTTTGCAAAAGCGCTTTCCAGACATGCCGATTTACATTACAGAAAGCGGCGTCGCTGATGCTAAGGATGCTCGGCGCCAGTGGTGGATAGAAGAAAATATGAAAGCCTTGAGCCAGGCAATTGAACAAGGGGCAAATATTAAAGGCTATATCCACTGGAGCCTGCTTGACAATTTTGAGTGGCAACACGGTTGGTGGCCCAAGTTCGGACTGCTAGAAGTAGATCGCGCAAAGGGGATGAAACGGACACCTCGCAAAAGTACTTTGTGGTGGGCCAGTGAGCTAAAAAAGCTAACAGGGGTGGACAAAGCCAGATAGTTGACAAAACACTAGCTTTTTGTTATAGTCTGAGTTATGACAGATAACGTTATCGATAGCCGAGAACGATTTGCCCCAAAACCTTCTTTGACAGACAAGGCTCTTGCTAAAGTTGGTCACCTAGGCGGTACTGAAGCGCGTATGCACCGAGTGGTTAGCGACGTTGAAGCCCGCACATTCGGCCGTAGACGTTTAGCAGTTGGCGCTGGACTAGGCCTTGTTGCTTCTGCGCTTACATTTACTGGCAAGGTTGCATGGGACGTTGCACATGATTCAGCTGATTTCCAAAACAGGGTTGTAGCCTGTGCTAATCGGTTAGAGGGGGATAAGGTTAATGTGATTAGCGTAAACGCGGATGGTGTTGGTCACTTAGTTGTATCCCCGGAAGATCTAGCGTATGTTGATGCTTGTCGCCGAGCTGATGCCGATATTCAGTTGGCGAGGGACTTCTTGCCTGAGACTAGACAGCAAACTTCGGAAACTACTCAACCTTAACTAGCGTAGCGAAATTCACCTAAGACCCCATATGTTGTGGGGTCTTTAATTTTATGGTCTAACTTGTGGATAAACTTGGTATTTTATGTGGTTATTTACCTAAAACCACTTGCAAGTGGGTAAGATAGACATGTACACTCATGTCAGTGGGTAATCGTGGGTAAGCCAAAACAGCAAACCCGAGCGTTACGAAAAATAAAAACCACTGTAACTTAAACAGGGAAGCATGGGAAAAACAGATTCATTCCAGCGTAAGCTTGACGACAAACGCCGGTTAACAATTCCGGCTGAGCTTCGTGATGAATTCGCTGGCGGAGTCGTTATCACCCAAGGTTTCCAAAAATACCTGCATCTCTATCCCAGACTTGTTTGGGAACAAGAGATGGAACCGTTACTTCAGGGCAATATCCTGGACGAAAAGACGGCAGACCTGAACGTGCAGTTCAGGACAGGTAAGAGCGAGAGCGCCCTGGACGACAAGCAGGGCAGGATTACGCTAGAACAGCACTTGCTGGACTACGCGGGCATCAACAAAGATGTCGCAGCTGTCCGAGTAGGCAAGTACTGGCGCCTCTCACCAGTTTAAAGTTACGAACCTTAACAACCAGGCCAAATAAAGATCAGGTATTTGGCAGTCAGCATATGGTAGAAGGTAACCATACAAAACACCTTAGCACCTTTCAAAAAACACCTCCCAAAACTCCACCTCACACATAAGTCTCTCAAAATCGGTTTTAACCAGTGAAGGAAATTTTTACGGACTAACCTCCCTAAACTTCTCTCGCATACTTGGATAAAACCAAACAAAAACAAAAACTCCAAAAAAACAAAAAGCTGGCTGCTAAATAGGTGATCTTTAAAACAAAAACAAAAAAGTTGTAAAATAACAAAGATGCACCAATTAACAAAACATGTTCCGGTACTCCTGGACGAAGTATTAGAGTATCTGCAGCCCAAAAAAGGCGAGCGGTACCTAGACCTAACAGCAGGCTACGGCGGACACGCCGGGGCGGTACTAAAGATCACAGGCACAGCTAAAACAGCAGTGCTGGTTGACAGGGACAAAGAGGCCATAACCGAGCTAACCAAGCAGTTCTCGGGCTCTGGAAGTCAAATTATTCATAAGGATTTTTTGACATCCGCAACGGAGATGCTTGAAAATAACGAAAGGTTTGACCTCATTCTGGCGTACCTAGGGGTATCGTCAGTGCACATTAACACGACTAGCAGCGGCTTTTCCATCAATAACGATGGGCCGCTGGACATGCGTATGGATCAAGAACAAGCCTTAACGGCAGAGCAGGTAGTCAATACTTACTCTAAAGAAGAGCTAGTCAAAATCTTACGCGACTATGGAGAAGAGCCAAAAGCTCACCGGATTGCCGGACTCATCATAGACAATCGTCCACTAAAAACCACGCACCAGCTTGCAACCATCGCCACCAAAGCCTGGCCAGGTCATAGTAAGACCCATCCGGCTACCCGGACCTTTCAAGCCTTGCGCATCGCAGTTAATAGCGAGCTAACAATGCTTGAGACAGCTATCCCATTATGGGTTAAGTTGCTTAAACCCGGAGGGCGCTTGGCAATCATTAGCTTCCATAGTCTGGAAGATCGGATTGTTAAGCAGGTATTTAAAGAATTAGCCGGGAATCGTTACGATGCCGAGCTTAGATTACTTACCAAACATGCCATTCAGGCCGGCGAACAAGAACTAGCTTTAAATCCGCGAGCACGGAGTGCAAAACTCCGAGCCGCAGTAAAAATAAAAACATAAGGAAGGAGAGGCTTTATGCCTATACAAGTAAAAAGCACCTCCCGCGCTTACAAAGTCCACGTCAAAGTGGTCTAAAGCGCGCCAAAAACCAGCCCTTGCATGCAGGGGCTGGACCAAAATAAAACAAACATAAAAAAGAAAAAGTAAAAATGACATACTCCAGCTCCATGGCCATGAGCCGCCAAAGGTTCAGCCGTAACAATCAAAACATCACAAGTTTCCGCGATACGACGCGTGCTTTAGGCCCGGTTAGCAACTCTATTATGCTCATTGTTTTGGCTTGCGTGCTGGGGCTTTTATATTTAACCCAAGTTACCAAAACTAACGCCTACGGCTATAAAATAAACGCGCTGCAACAACAGCAGAGCAGTCTAAAGCAAGAACACGACGAGTTGGAAGTCGCTTCTGCTAGGTTGCAAGCGTTAGATAAAGTCAAAGATAGTCAAGCTGCAAAGAACCTGGTTTCTGTTGCTCCCTCAGCCACTGTCTCAAATTAACTTTATAGACACCATGCGGTATTTATTAAAGGTAAACTAAACATATGCCGCCAAAATATCAGACCAAAACAACAAACGTCTTGAACCGAGTCCGGCTATGGTACGCGCTTATCGCCTTTATATTTGCCGTGTTTTTAATCCGCCTATTTTATTTGCAAATTATTAGGCACGACTATTACAAAAAAGCCGCCATTGCATCCCAACTTAAGGAATACGAAATACCAGCCGACCGCGGCATAATCTCGGCACACGACGGTGATACAACCGTGCCGTTAGTGCTAAATGAAAAACTCTATACTTTGTTTGCTGATCCTAAATTTATTAAAGATGCCAAAGCTACGGCTCTGCAAGTAGCTGGCAGTATTGGTGGCGATGTAAGCAAATACGAAACGGCTATGAAAGCTAACTCTCGCTATGCGGTGCTGGCAAAAAAACTGACTCAAAATCAAAAAGATAAAATTAATGATCTAAAACTGAAGGGTGTCGGAACTCGGGAAGCGTCTTACAGGACATATCCGCAAAATCAGTTGGCGGCTCAATTGCTTGGGTTTGTTGATGACAATGGCGACGGCAAGTACGGCCTGGAGCAGTCCCTAGACAAAGATCTGAAGGGCAGCCCGGGCGAACTCAAAGCTATAACTGATGCTAACGGTGTGCCGCTGGTGGCTAACAAAGATAACATAATAACAAGCCCAAAGAACGGCAAACAAACAGTGCTAACGATTGATATCAATATGCAAAGGCAGCTGGAAGATATTTTAAAAGTTGGCTTGGACGATGCTAAATCAAAGTCCGGTAGCGCCTTAATTATTGATCCTAATTCCGGGGCAATTAAAGCCATGGCAAACTTCCCAACTTATAGCCCCAGTGAATATTATAAAGTTGATGATGCCAGCGTGTTTAGTAACGCTGCTGTCAGCTCGCCACTTGAAATTGGCTCCAGCATGAAGCCGCTAACCGCCGCTGCCGCACTTGACCAGGGCGTAGTTACGACCGCTACAACGTACTTTGACCCAAGCCGCTGGCAGATTGATGATGCAGTTGTTAGCAACATTGAAGAAGACGGCGGTCCGGGTACACGCAACGTCGCCGACGTTTTGCAACTGTCCTTAAATACCGGGGCCACGTGGCTACTTATGCAAATGGGCGGTGGCCAGATTAATAAACAGGCCAGGGAACGCTGGTATGACTACATGA